>DIUI01000134.1 GCA_002428215.1 Prolixibacteraceae bacterium UBA6162 | reverse complement strand
ATGAATCAAAAATGCGCTTTGGAGGTGCTTTGTTTGCAGGTTTTGCAGTAAGTATTATTGTATATTTTCTGTTGATTAAAGGAATCGACGGCTCCGTGTTGGCCACCCTGCCGGTTGGTTCCTCTACACCGCTTTCTGATTGGATTTCAACGCATACCCTGACCATTTTGACAGGCAGTTTTCTTGTGTCGGCTATCGTTTTGCAACTATTGTGGTGGATATTTAAGATTGATATACTCAAGGTAGTGGTTCTATCCGGAACTTTTGCGCTTGCAATGGCTTTTGCCGGAAACGATCTCGTGAACTTCATCGGGGTGCCCATAGCTGGATACAAATCTTTTCTTGCCTGGATGGAAGCAGGAGGCACCAATGCCGATACGTTTACCATGGAATTGCTGCAAGGTGAAGTTAATACACCCTTTATTTTTCTGATTCTCTCTGGCCTGATAATGATAGTTACGCTGGTTACCAGCCGTAAAGCTCGCTTGGTAACGGAAACCGAAATTAATCTTTCGCGTCAAAGCGAAGGAGATGAACGGTTTGGGTCCTCCCTGCTGGCAAGAATAATTGTTAGGAACAGTCTGAATGTTAATCGCCGGATCAGTCAAATGATTCCGGAGGGGGTGCAGGAATTTATTCATAAACGCTTTAACAATCAGTCGGCAATATCTGCCGTGCCGGAAAATGTGGCTGCTTTCGATAAACTCAGGGCCTCGGTTAATCTTATGGTGGCCAGTGTGCTCATTGCCTTCGGAACTTCGCTTAAATTACCCCTCTCAACTACCTATGTAACTTTTATGGTGGCCATGGGTACCTCGCTGGCCGACAGAGCCTGGGATCGCGAAAGTGCAGTTTACAGGGTTTCGGGGGTTGCAGCGGTGATTGGAGGGTGGTTTATTACGGCAATTGTTGCCTTTACCATTGCTGCCCTTATTGCCTGGCTCATCAGTGCCGGCGGAATGCCGGTGGTGATCATTTTTATGCTGATTGCCGCAGGTTTGGCTGCCAGAACCCATCTGTTTTTCCGAAAAAAAATCAAACGGAATGAAGAGGAAGAGGATTTTTTAATGGAACTCGATCAAACAGAAAAGGCTGCCGGCAAATCTAAAAAACAGACCCTTAAAACCCTACTCTCGGCCAATAAGATCTATTCTTTGGCTATTGATGGATTTCTGCGCGACGACCGTCAAAGCCTGAAAGAGGCGATCGACCTGAAAAACCTGCTGAATCAGAAAACAAAAAAACAGAAAAACAAACTCCTCGATACCATTTCCCGAATGATGCGGGAGGATATTGATGCAGGCCATTTTTACGTTCAGGTAGTTGATTATCAAAGAGAAATGGCTCATTCCCTGGGGAATGTCTCAGAACCGCTTGCCGAACATCTCGAAAATCAGCACAAACCTTTCAATACCCATCAGGCCGATGAAATTCGAAATCTGCTTTCAGACATGGACGAATTCTACAATTTCGCCCTCCATATTGTAAAGGATAGTCGTTTCGATGGATTGAAAGACCTCATAGATAAACGGGTACAAATTACCAGCAGATTGCAGGAAATTGAGAAGGAGCAAATAAGACGAATCCGCAATCAGGAGGTAAATACCCGCAATTCAATTCTCTTTTTTAATTCGGTAACCGAAACAAAAAATCTTTTGCTGCACTCGGTAAATCTGGTTAAGGCACACCGCGACTTTATTGTTGTGAACTCCCGCACAAGTTATTAAACGGCATTCGGCCTGCAGCTTCATTTCCTTTTGGCATTGGTTTTGCAATCTACATTCCCTATCTGCTGCCGAGAGAGGAATCTGTTTATTCTGACCAAGAATTGTTAGTTTTGCTGTAGTTTTAATTGCTTTAAATCATGAGAATTAAGAGATATGTTATCGGATTGTTCGTTGTTGTTGTAGCCGCACTCTCTTTGTACAGCTTTACACACGACAATAAAAATTTTGAAATTGCCAAAAACCTCGACATATATTACACCCTGTTTCGTGAACTGAACGCTTTTTATGTCGATGAGGTAAATCCCAACTCGTTGGTTAAAACCAGCATCGACAAAATGCTGGAATCTTTGGATCCATACACCAACTACATTTCTGAAGCCGATGTTGAAGATTTCAGATTTATGACTACCGGCGAATATGCCGGTATTGGGGCTATCATTAGCAAACGCCGCGACAACATCATCATTGCAGAACCCTATGAGGGATTTCCGGCTCAGAAATTTGGCCTCAAAGCCGGCGACATCCTGCTTGAGGTTGAAGGCAAGGCAACCTCTTCCATGACAACCGAAGATGTGAGCAATCTGCTGAAGGGACCTGCCAAGATTCCGGTTAAGATTAAAATCAATCGCCCAACTGAAAACCGGATTTTCGAGATAGATGTTGTACGCGAAAAAATCTCGATCGATGCTGTGCCCTATTATGGAATGCTCGATGAAAAAACGGCATACATTCGGCTTTCAAATTTTACCCAAAATTGCAGCGAAGATGTTAAAAAAGCATTTCTGGAAATGCGCGAGCAGCACAACCCCGAATCTTTGGTACTCGATCTGCGGTCCAACCCCGGTGGATTGCTGCTTGAATCGGTAAAGATTATGAATCTATTTGTCCCTAAAGGCACCGAAATTGTGAGTACCCGGGGCAAAGTAAAGGAGTGGGACAATACCTATCGCGCCATGCAAAACCCCATTGATACAACCATTAGGATAGCTGTTCTTATCAACAGGGCTTCGGCTTCGGCGTCCGAAATTATTGCTGGTGCCATGCAGGACCTCGACCGCGGACTGGTTATCGGTAGCCGCAGTTTTGGCAAGGGACTGGTGCAGACGACCCGCGATTTAAGTTACAATGCCAAACTCAAAGTTACCACCGCTAAATACTATATTCCCAGTGGCCGTTGCATTCAGGCACTCGACTACTCCAGCCGCAACGAGGATGGAAGTGTGGGTATGGTGCCCGATTCCCTTACTACTCAGTTTTCTACCCGAATCGGACGTAAGGTGTACGATGGAGGTGGCGTAGTACCCGACATAAAAGTGGACAGCGATGTATTGAGTACCTTGGCAATTGAACTCATTACCCGATTCCATATTTTTGATTTTGCCACCTACTATGCTGCTAAAACCCCGTCGATTCCAGCTCCGGAGCAATTTATTGTCGACGACCTGCTTTTCAATGAATTCATCGGATATGTAAAACAGACCGATTTTCGATACGATTCAGAAACCGAGGCCGCATTTGCCGAATTGGTTAAAACCGCAAGAGGAGAGAAGTATTTCGAATTGGCCACGGAGGAGTTTAAGGCACTCGAAGCCAAACTGAAACCAGACTTTGAGAAGGATATTCGGATTTTCAGCGACGAGATACGTCAATTGATGCGGGATGAAATAGTGGGCAGATACTACTATCAGAAAGGCGCAATAAAGGCTTCCATCTCTTCCGACAGCAACATTCAGCGTGCCAGAGAAGTTGTCGGCGAAAAGGGTACCTATGCCGTCTATTTCAGGCCGGGGACAATTATATCGGCCAATTAACTTTAATGGGCTGAAGTAAACTGCCTCAGGAATCGCACATCATTTTCGAAATATAGACGGATGTCTTTGATGCCATAGAGCAACATAGCGATGCGCTCTATGCCCATACCAAATGCAAAACCGGTATATTTGTGGCTGTCGATGTTACATGCTTCCAATACATTAGGATCTACCATCCCGCAGCCCAATATCTCAAGCCATCCGGAATGTTTGCAAACATTGCATCCTTTGCCTCCGCAAATGGAGCAGCTTACGTCCATTTCGGCCGAAGGTTCAGTGAACGGAAAGTAGGAGGGTCTTAGCCTGATTTTGGTCTCTTCGCCAAACAGCTCTTTGGCGAAATACAAAAGGGTTTGTTTTAAATCGGCAAACGAAACGTTCTGATCAACATAGAGGCCTTCCACTTGATGAAAAATACAGTGCGAACGGGCTGATATAGCTTCATTTCGGAATACCCTTCCCGGGAAAATAGCCCTTATAGGAGGTTGCGTGCGTTCCATTACCCTGATCTGAACGCTCGATGTATGGGTTCGTAAAAGAACATCGGGATTTTTTTCAATGAAGAAAGTGTCCTGCATGTCGCGCGCCGGATGCTCAGGGGGAAAGTTGAGTGCTGAAAATACATGCCAGTCGTCTTCAATCTCCGGTCCTTCGGCTACACTGAAACCGAGGCGGGCAAAAATATCGACAATCCGGTTCCTTACCACAGCCAAAGGGTGCCTGGCCCCAATTCCAATCGAATCGG
>DIUI01000070.1 GCA_002428215.1 Prolixibacteraceae bacterium UBA6162 | reverse complement strand
CACTGTTGCCGGGAGCTTCATTCTTCTTAAAGATGCCCTACGCCCCTGCAAGAAAGATGATTGATGCAGGACTTCCAGTGGCTTTGGCCACCGATTTCAATCCGGGATCGTCACCATCGGGCAATATGAATTTTATTACTTCTCTGGCCTGTTTGTATATGAATATGCTGCCCGAAGAGGCCATCAACGCTGCTACAATCAACGGAGCCTATGCTATGGGAATAAGCGACCGGCTTGGAAGTATTGGTAGAGGTAAAGTTGCCAACATCTTAATAACCAAAGAGATTACGGATGCCTCTTCTATTCCGTACAGCTTTGGATCGAACCCCATAGATTCGTTAATATTAAATGGTGAGCTACAATCGTTTTTATCATAGACCGGTTATGCCCACAGCAATTCAGACCTGCTGATGTGCCTGGAGTCTAAAAACATCCCTGATTTATGATAAAACCCCCTCTTTTGCATGCGCAACACCATTAACTTTGTAGTTATCGGAGAGATTATTGGCCGATTATTGATCCAGAGGCCATGGCAATAATCCTTTGGACAGAATCAATAAAATTGAACTAATGAAACAGCTCATTGAGTGTGTTCCCAACTTTTCGGAAGGACGCAATCCTATAACATTGGAAATACTTGCTGAAACAATACGGCAAACCGAAGGGGTACGATTGCTGAATGTAGATCCCGGAAAGGCTACCAACCGCACTGTTTTTACATTCGTAGGGGAACCTGCCGATGTTGTTGAAGCGGCTTTTAGAGCCATCCAAAAGGCCACAGAGCTTATTGATATGAGCAAGCACAAAGGAGAGCACCCGCGTTTTGGAGCAACCGATGTTTGTCCGCTGGTACCCATTGCCAACATTTCCCTGGAGGAGACCGCCGACTGGGCAAGGAGATTGGCAAAAAGGGTGGGCGAGGAGCTTAAAATACCGGTCTATTGCTATGAAGCAGCAGCCTTCAGTGCAAAACGCAAAAGTCTGGCAGAATGCAGGGCTGGCGAATACGAAGGACTGGAACACAAGCTTTTGCTGCCCGAATGGAAACCCGATTTTGGGCCTGCAACCTGGAGCAGCTCTGTTGCAAAAAGCGGAGCTACCGCCATTGGTGCCAGAAATTTTCTGATAGCCTACAATATAAATCTCAACACCACCTCGGTACGAAGGGCTAATTCGGTTGCCTTCGATGTGCGCGAAGCCGGCAGAACCAAACGTGAAGGAGATCAGCTGACCGGAAAAATAGTAACCGATGAAAATGGGGAGCCTCTAAGAATACCCGGATCCCTAAAAAGTGTTCGGGCTATTGGCTGGTTTATAGAGGAGTATGGCATCGCTCAAATCTCAATGAACCTAACCGATATTTCGGTAACTCCCCTTCATCAGGCCTTCGACGAAGTATGCACAAAAGCTGCGTTGCGCGGATTGCGTGTTACAGGATCGGAATTGGTTGGATTGGTTCCGCTCGATGCCATACTGAGCGCCGGACGCTACTTTTTGCGAAAACAACAGCGATCAGAGGGGGTGTCGGACAGCGAACTTATTAAAATTGCAGTAAAGTCGATGGGGCTGGATGAACTGACGCCATTCGAGCCACAGAAACGAATAATCGAATACATGCTGAAGGACGAGCTTGCCGGCAAAAGCTTGTTAGACTATACCCTCAGGGAATTCATCGAAGAGACAGCCTCGGAATCGGCTGCCCCGGGTGGCGGATCAGTAGCTGCCTTAGCTGGAGCACTGGGAGCCTCCCTTGGAGGGATGGTTGCCAATCTGTCGGCTCATAAACGGGGCTGGGACGAGCATTGGGAAACTTTTTCGGAATGGGCAGTTAAGGCCAAAGAATACTACAAAGCGCTGTTGTCGTGTGTGGATGAAGATACAGCCGCTTTCAACCAGCTAATGGACTGCTACGGAATGCCCAAATCGACTCCCGGTGAGAAGCAGATACGGCAGAAAGCCATACAGGAAGCCACGCATCAAACCATTCAGGTACCTTTAAAAGTGATGCAACTCGCATATGCCTCCATGGAGGTAATGTTGGCTATGGCCCAAATAGGGAATCCCAACTCAATCTCTGATGCAGGGGTAGGTGCAATCTGTGCAAGGGCTGCCGTTAGGGGAGCATGGATGAATGTTCGAATCAACCTGCCGGGTATTACCAACGAAGAAGATAGGGAGGCTTATCTTTCAGAAGCTGCTGAAATAGCTGCCAAAACCCAATTGCTCGAAGATGAAATTCTCAGCCTGGTCGACGAGAAACTGGAATATTAGTCCCTATTAGTCTGTTCTTGTGGGCTTTAAATGGCTAAAAATGCCCGAATAGCAAAAAAGTGGGAGGCCCCAAGGCACTCCCACTTTTTGATTTTGTATTCCGAATTGACTAATTAGACTATTGCATGATTTTTTAGTAGCCCGAATTTTGCACCAGGTATCCTTCCTGATCAGAGGCACCATCGATGGCTGTTTGCGGAATAGGGAAGAGACGTTTCTTAACATCGCTGTTGGTTTTTTCGGTCCATTGTCCCTCGTACTTTCCGAATCGAATCATGTCAGTACGACGCATGTGTTCCCAATAAAATTCAAATCCACGCTCGCGGTACAAAATATCAAGTGTCATTGAAGTAAGGGGTTTGGGAGTTACAGCTGGTCGGGCTTTTCTCGATGCGCGTACAAAATTAACATCGGCCAAAGCACCAGCAGCATCTCCTTTGCGAAGTTTAGCTTCGGCTCTCATCAGGTAGATATCGGCCAGACGGATAATGGAGAAATCGGATTCACCCAGGTTTCTGCCATCGGTAGAGGCTTTGCTCCATTGGTATTTCATTACCCGGTAGCCGGTATTATAGTTGCTTCCCTCGGCTGTAAAATCGATTTCGCGGGTGAATTCAACAATAGCATTTGCTTCTGCCCTTCGCCAGTCACGGAGCTTGCCAATTTTGTAGCGACCATCAGGGGTTTGAATAAACGGCTGCATGCGACCAGGATTTAACAAACCATATTGCACACCGCGGTAGATACCGCGATTGACCTCAAAGGTTGCTGCAGAGATTGCCGAGTCAGAAGGAATGATCATCCTTTCCCAGTAGAATCGCGCATCGGCCTGTGCCGGATCCAGCGGAGCGTTGGCCTGAACCCAGCTATCATAGAAGTCGGGGGTTATGGCCGGCCCATCGGTACCGTTTCCACGATGCTGAAGCGGATTGCCGTAAAAATTGTCCGACATAGAGAAATAGGACATACGGTTGTGGCCATTCAGATCGGGGCGTTGATCAACGGCAAATATCAGCTCTTTGTTGGAATTGTTGTTGTTGTCGAAAATCGCAAAATATTCCGATGACAACTCATGGCGGCCTGCGTTAATGATTTGATTGGTAAGCTCAATCACTTTGTCCATATCGGCAGCCGGGAAATTAAAGTTGGTCGCGTAAGGGTCTCTGTAAACGCCAGCATTAAGATACAATCTGGCGAGTAATCCCTGTGCACCAGCCTGTGTCAACCGACCTGGTCCAACATCATTTCGCAGATCGCCGATTACTGCCTCATATTCACTCGCAATATAGTCGACCGCATCTTTGCCCCTTAGAATGGTTGATGCTACAGTAGGGTCTTCTTTCTGAAAAGCAATTCCCCACAAATCGAGCACTTTCTGATTGTAAAAAGCACGCAGGCCTCTGACTTCGGCTAAAAACACCTTAGCTTCGGGATCGGTGGCTGCGAGGGGGGTTAACACATTGATAGCCGATATGGTACGGGATATAGACGTAGTTAAGTTGTTCCATACATCGCGTACATTTCGGTGGGCCGGGGTATAGGTATGCTGGTGCAATTCGAGATAGATACCGTTAT
>DIUI01000068.1 GCA_002428215.1 Prolixibacteraceae bacterium UBA6162 | reverse complement strand
CATCCTCAATATTGAGTGCTGCCTGAAGTAGATTAAACTCTTCGTTCTCGTAGACTACCTTTTTGGTAAGGCCATACGTATTCAGAGGTTTTCCTTTTAGACTGAATACTGCCTGGGTATCGACATCGCGCGACTTGGTGATAGAGCCACTGGCCGAATCTCCCTCGGTGATAAAAATTACTGTATCCTCGCGCTTTTCGTCGTTATCGGTGAAATGAATACGGCAATCGCGAAGTTTGCGGTTGTGCAGACTTACCTTCTTTGCCCTTGCCTTGGCCAGTTTCTTAATTCCGGATATGGCCTTCCGTTCACGTTCCGATTCCTGAATTCGCCTTAAAAGCACTTCGGCAGTATCGGCATTCTTATGCAGGTAGTTATCTAGCTCTTTTTGTACAAAGTTGGTAATATGAGCCCGGACCGATGGCCCTTCGGGTCCCATATCGCGCGATCCGAGTTTGGTTTTGGTTTGTGACTCAAAAACCGGCTCTTCAACTTTAATGCTTATGGCAGCCACTATGGAGGCCCGAATATCACTCGGGTCGAAATCCTTTTTGTAAAAATCGCGAATGGTCTTTACAACCACTTCCCGGAAGGACTGCAGGTGGGTACCTCCCTGGCTGGTATGCTGTCCGTTTACGAAAGAGTAATAGTCTTCACCATACTGATTGCCATGGGTAAGGGCAATCTCAATATCCTCCCCTTTCAGATGAACAACCGGATAGAGGGGTTCTGCCTCGAGATTCTCCTCAAGCAAATCCTTCAGTCCATTTTTCGACTGGTACTTCACCCCATTGAATTCAACCACCAGGCCAGCGTTCAAAAACGTATAGTTTTTGATCATGTTCACCACAAAATCGCTGATGTATCGGAAGGATCTAAAAATGGAGTCGTCGGGGGTAAATTCAACATGCGTTCCATTGGGCTCCTCGGTAGGTCCGAGCGGAAACTCCTGAGTCTGCATCCCCCTGCTAAAATGGATCTCTTTAACCTGGCCTTCACGAATCGCCCTGATTTTAAATTCAGACGACAGGGCGTTGACAGCCTTGATGCCCACCCCGTTTAATCCAACAGATTTTTTAAACACCTTGGAGTCGTATTTTGCTCCGGTGTTCATTTTGCTGACTACATCCACCAGTTTTCCCAAAGGAATTCCCCTGCCGTAATCCCTTACCAACACACGCTCCTGATCTATAGCAACTTCGATTTTCTTTCCGAAGCCCATCATGTATTCATCGATCGAATTGTCGAGAACCTCTTTAAGGAGAACATAGATGCCATCATCGTATGCCGAACCATCGCCCAGCTTTCCAATGTACATACCCGGCCTGCGCCGTATATGCTCCTGCCATTCAAGCGTCTGAATAGTACCTTCGTCGTACTGTGCAGTCATATTTATAAAGAATTTCATGCAAATATAGCCAAAACAATGCGGTTTTGGCCGTTGAAATGGAACAGTAACTAACAGTTTGCGGTTGAAAAGTGGGCGGTTAAACAGAAAAAGACCGGGAGCTAATCGACTGTTAATCTGTGAAATAGACAACAACTTATACTACTTCATGGTTTTCGCCTTTGGTAGAGGTGTTAAGCGGTAATCATGCGAACTTCGGCTGAATGAGAAATTTTGTCTGTTCTCAGCTGAAACACCATTCGACAAAAACCCGAAGCTGAATTAATTGGGGTTGCTACAAATAGTTGTATTTGTGCAGCAATTGAACAGCTATTAGGATCGTAGAGAGAATGACAACCAAACCAACCGTTAAAATAGCAGCCAGTTCCGATGTTATAGGTTTGTTTCCGCATCCCCTTCGGCATGCTTTTATATAGAGGGGAGCATACCGTTTCATTAGCCCAAAAAGCAGCATTGCCAGCAACACTCCCAAAACTGCACCAAAAAGAATATCAAGCGGATAGTGATTGCCGTTGTAGATGCGGGTATAAGAGATTAGAATGGCCCAGACCAGCAGTCCTGCCGAGGTTGTCTGGTTACGGAAAAGGCGCGCAGTAAACGCCCAAACAAAAAAAGCATTGGCGGCATGTGAAGAAACGAATCCGTACAATCCGCCCTTACGCAATACGATATGCACCATGCCTTCGAGGGCAGGTTCATGTCCGGGCCTGAGCCTTTGTGTGAGCATTTTCAGCAACCCCGACAACTGATCGCTAAGAGCGACCCCCAGCACCAGCACAATAAGAATAACCGCGGCCTGGCGTCCGTAATTCCGGATAATAGCGTATATCAACAATACATAGAGCAACAGCCATGTCTCTTTTCGGGTAAACAACATCATTGCCGTATCCCACCAGGGAGTATGCATGCTGTTCAGCCATAAAAAAAGGGCCGTATCTAGATCTTTTATGGGCTCAAGCCATGCCATGCTGAAGGTCGGTTAAGCAGAAGTTCGGTTGAGAATCGACCATATCTGGTCTTTAAGTTGAACCAGATGCATAGCCGTAATAGAAGAGAAGAAGATATGTGGAATGTCGGACAGTTGCTTGCTGACCTCATCCATAAGTTCCTGGTCGAGCATATCGGCCTTACTTATGGCCAAAAGCCTTTCCTTGTCGAGCAATTCCGGATTGTATTTACCCAATTCGTTCAGTAAGATCTCGTATTCTCCCCGGTAATCCTTGGCGTCGGCAGGAATTAAAAACAGAAGCATTGAATTGCGCTCTATATGCCTTAAAAACCGTAAACCCAAACCCTTTCCCTGGTGCGCTCCCTCTATGATTCCGGGGATATCGGCCATTACAAACGATTGCTGATCGCGGTAACTTACTATTCCCAGGTTAGGAACCAGCGTAGTAAAAGCATAATCGGCAATTTTAGGCTTGGCGGCCGAAACTGCTGCAAGCAAGGTTGACTTTCCGGCGTTGGGGAACCCTACAAGTCCTACATCTGCAAGCACTTTAAGTTCAATAATTACCCACCCTTCAATACCCGGTTCTCCCGGCTGAGCATAGCGGGGTGTTTGATTGGTGGCCGATTTAAAATGGGTATTCCCCAATCCTCCCCGTCCACCAGAATACAATACCCTGCGCTCCTTATCCTGGGTTATCTCCATTAGGAATTCACCCGTTTCTGAATGGCGAACCACCGTTCCGAGCGGCACTTCTATGATCCTATCCTCGCCACTTGCACCAAAGCTGCATTGCCGGCCGCCCGAGGCGCCATGTCCGGCTTTGATGTGCCGTTTATATTTAAGGTGCAGCAATGTCCACATCTGGGCATTGCCCTGAATAATGATATGTCCTCCACGGCCACCATCTCCGCCATCGGGTCCACCTTTGGGTACAAACTTTTCGCGCCTGAGATGCGCTGAGCCCGGCCCGCCGTTTCCCGACTGACAAAATATTTTTACGTAGTCAACAAAATTGGTATCCGACATGGCAGCAAAGCTATGAATTATAGTTGATCTACAACCACCCTGAGCCGTTCTGCAATTGCATCAACACCACCCATCCCATTAATGCTATGGTATTTGCTTTGCTTCAGATAGTGATCGATCAGGGGTCTGGTTTTGAAATGATATACTGCAATACGGTTTTTAATCACCCCCATATCACGATCGTCCGATCGATTGGAGACTTCGCCGCGCTTAAGCAGCCGAATAATTAGCTCCTCTTCGGCCACCTCTAGTGATAACAATGCAGAAACCGGAGTTTTATTGGCTTTCAGCAGGCAGTCGAGGGCTTTTGCCTGTTTAACAGTTCGGGGAAAGCCATCGAAAACATACCCATTGACCTCCGGATCCTCCTTTAGTTTTGCACGAATCATTCCAATAACTACTGAGTCGGGGACCAATTCTCCACGGTCGATATAGACTTTTGCCTCGGTACCGAGTTCGGTTTGTGCCGCAATCTCTTTGCGCAACAAATCGCCGGTGGAAAGATGAATTAAATTGTAGTGATCAACGAGGTATTGGGCCTGAGTACCTTTTCCCGCTCCGGGAGGTCCGAACAAAACTAAATTAAGCATGAGAGGTTTGGTTTTTTTATTACACAATGGTATAGATGTCGGTAAGATTTCTGCCCAATCCGTTGTAATCAAGTCCATATCCCACAATAAAGTCGTTGGGTATCTCAATGCCGACATAGTGCACGGGTACCTTCTTTATCATAGCCTCAGGCTTAAACAATAGGGTGGCAATTTTAACTTCACTGGGCTTTAAAATCGACAACTGAGCCATCACCTCTTCAATGGTTGAACCACTGTCGACAATATCTTCCAAAACCACAACCGTACGTCCGTCGATGGGTTCGTTGAGCCCTATAAGCTGCCTTATGGTTCCGGTGGAGTGTACCCCATGGTAAGATGCCATTTTTACGAAAGAAATCTCGGCACCTTCAATTTTAATCCGTTTAAACAAGTCGCCGGCAAACATAAAAGCTCCGTTGAGTACACACAGAAAAAGCGGTTGCTTTTCAGCCAGATCGAGGTTGATCTCAGTGGCCATCCGGTCAATCGCTTTTTGAATCCTTTCATAAGGAATATAGAGTTGGAACTCTTTATCGTTCAAAGTTACATTGGTCATAAAATTTGGTTTAACCGCACGGTGTTTGGAATGCAATTTAGGAAATTACCGTATATTAGCTTTTGCAATTGCAAAGAAACAGGACAATTTATACACATTATAACAATATAGTTACATGACACCTAAAGTGAGTATTATTATGGGATCTACCTCAGATTTGGGGGTTATGGAAGCCGCTGCCAAGGTTCTCGATGAGTTCCAGATTCCTTTCGAAATCAATGCTTTATCGGCACATCGCACACCGGCCGTAGTGGAGGAATTTGCCCATGCGGCAAAAGATCGCGGCATAAAGGTTATTATTGCCGGTGCCGGTATGGCCGCCCATCTCCCCGGTGTGGTGGCAGCTATGACTCCGCTTCCGGTTATCGGAGTGCCTATTAAGTCAAGCTTCGACGGCCTCGATGCTTTGTTGTCGATAGTCCAGATGCCCCCCGGAATTCCCGTGGCTACAGTAGCAGTTAACGGAGCCATGAATGCCGCTCTGTTGGCTGTTCAGATTATGGCTGCCGGCGACGATAAGCTTATGGATAAGTTTGTGGCCTACAAAGACCGGCTTAAGGATAAAATTGTAAAGGCCAATCAAGATCTTGCAGGAATTAAATACGCTTTCAAGACCAATTGAAAGTTGCCATTCGTTCATATTTTACCCCAACGTCTAAACGCATATACATGAAGTAAACCCCCTTTTGTTAACCCCCAAAACACCCTAAACTTGCAAACCCCCAATGTAAAGGTGCCGATGGTATTTCTATCGGCCTTGTTGTTCGTATCTACAACTGTGCGGGCAACGCTCCCTCCCCCAACCAGCGCCCGGACAGCAGCACTTGGAAATACCTCATCGGCTGCTGTTGGCAGCGATGCACTCTTTGGCAATCAGGCAGCTCTGGCCCGAGAATCAATGATTTCAGGAATTTTCCTGTATGATTCGAAATTTGGAGTAGCTGAACTTTCAAGGCTCTCGGCCGGATTCATCTGGCCAATTACTCAGGGAACAATTGGCATTCGATACCATCAGTTTGGAACGGGCTTTTACCGCCATAGCGGCACAGGGGTTTCGTTCGCCAGGCACTTCGGTCTGCGGGTATCGGCAGCCCTGACTGCTGAGCTACTCGCAATTCAGGCATTTGAAAACAGAGTCCCTCTGCGCTCCGCAGCTATAGAAGGGGGTATTCAATGGGTGGCATCCGATCAACTTCTGTTGGGCCTTCACCTTTCCGGATCGGGCATTTCCAGCCTGCCGGATTTCTACTGGCGCATGGGAACAGGCGCTGTTTGGAGTATTTCCCGGGATCTTGAATGGGTTTTCGGAATTCATAGAAATACCGGCGATGGAATCTCGGCGGGTACCGGATGGGAATACCGCATGCAAAGAGAGGTAGCATTGCGTTTGGGTGTCTCCGGAAAACCGCTGCAACCTGCCATGGGCATTGGGTTTCATTTTGGGCAAATGGTTTTTGATCTCTCGTTTGCATACCACCCATACCTGGGTGTAACCCCCTTGGCGGCCATTAAACTAAACCGGTTATGATGCATCGACTGATCTTTATAACAGCATTAATCCTGGTTGGAGCCTTTGTGAATGCCCGGGCCCAGGAACAAACAGGGCAATCCGAATATTTCGATCAGCTTATCGAAACCTTATTGGAAGAACTCGAGGAGGATGCAGAAGTGGAAACATGGCTAGAAGAATTGGAACGGTTATTTGAAAATCCTCTTGAACTTAATCATGCCAGCCGCGATGAGCTGCTCAGAATACCATTTCTTACTGAAGCACATGCGGAAGCAATTTTGGCCTACAGAAAACTGTATGGGTCGTTTTACTCAAATTACGAATTGGCTTCCATTGCCGGAATTGGTCGAAGCCTTGCAGAAAAGATATCCCTGTTCGTGATTCCGGGTACTGTTTCTGAACGGACTGCCAATACCGGCAGATTGATGCAACAGTTAATCGTGCGTGGGTGGCAATCATTTCCAAAACCTGCCGGTTACCTGCCTCGAGGCGATAAAGAGCCTGCTTATACCGGAAGTCCGCTGAAACTCTATACCCAGTACCGATTACAGGCTGGTAGTAAAATAGAAGCTGGAATAACGGCCGACAAGGATCCCGGAGAGCCTTTCTTAAGCCCTCCCAACGTGCGGGGGTTTGATTTCTATTCAGGTTTTGTTCAAATGCCCCTCAGCCGACGAATTCCGCAGTTCATCGTTGGTGACTTTGCTGTCCAGGCAGGTCAGGGACTTATAGTCTGGCAAGGGTTTGGAATGGGGAAAAGCGCCGAAGTACTGCAACTCTCCAAAGGAATGACCCGCATAAGGCCCTATACCTCAAGCGATGAGAACCGGTTCTTCAGGGGACTTGCCCAAAGAATAGAACTGGGTACCGGCCGGATACATCTCTTCTTGTCGCACAAACGTTCCGACGGGAACCTGGTTTTCAATTCAGACAGCACACTGATATTCACCAGTCTTCAAACCTCGGGATACCACCGCACCCTTTCCGAGATTGCCGATAAAAACAGTGTTAGCCACAGCGTAGCCGGAGCCATTTTTACACACAGCTACAACAACTTGCGGTGGGGTGCAACCCTCCTGGGCGAAAGGTTTGAATTTCCGTTTGTGCGAGGCCCCCAACTGTATCAAAAATACCTCTTTACTGGACAAAACAATCTGAATGCAGGGATTCATTACCGATGGTCAAAAGGGCGCCTACAGTTGTATGGTGAGTCAGCCATCTCCAAATCGGGAGGAGCAGCTCTTATTCAGGGTATGGAAGGTCGGTTGCACGACCAGTTAATCTTGGCGATTGTATACCGGCACTACGACATTCAATACCATACTACCTGGGGCAGAGGTTTTGGCGAAGGCAGCAATACAGCCAATGAATCGGGCCTCTACCTCGGATTGAAAGCCTACCCGTTTGCAGGTATAGTTCTATCGGGATATGCCGACTGGTTTTCGTCGCGCTGGATCAACTACACCACAATTGGCCCCATGCGTGGCAATGATTTTCTATTGCAGGGCGACTTCTGGTCGCGCAATAAATTATCGGGATTTTTGAGGGTAAAGTACAAAGCAAAGCCGACCAAAACAAAAGCGGACAATCACTATTACGACCAGCTTTCCGAACGCACACAAATTAGAATGCAAGTTAAATATCAGCCTTACGAACAATTCTACCTGCGAAGCCGTCTCGATAGGGTCTGGGCAAACAATGAACGAGGAGTGCTGATCTTTCAGGATGTCTATTTTAATTTTACACAATCAGCTATTACCTTAAACCTGCGGGGAGCGTGGTTTTCGACCGACAGCTACAACACCAGAATCAGCATGTTCGAGAACGATTTGCTCTACAATTTTTCGTCGCCAGCCTTTTACGGTAAGGGCATAAGGGGTTATATAAACACTCGGTACCGTCTCACCCAAAGCCTGGATGTATGGATGAAGGCGGCAAAAACCATTTATTCCGATCGCGAAACCATAGGATCTGGGCATGGTATGTCGGAGGGGAACACAAAAACTGAAGTCAAAATTCAAATTCGTTACCGCTTTTAAAGCGATATTTCTTTACTTTGTACCGCTAAAATTAATAACCAAGGTTATGCAGGAAAGTGAATTTGACGAGATCCGGCCCTACAACGACAATGAAATTTCCGAAAAAATAGGACTGGTATTGCAGGATCCCGTTTTCGACAAAGTGCTTAACTACCTCTTCAGAAAACCTGAAACTGTAGCTAAAAAAAGACGAGAACTTGAAAAGGCAAAAACCATTGAACAGCTGCAAACCACCTTTGTGCGGAACCTGGTAGAAACAGTGATTCATACTACCACCAAAGGATTGAGCTTCAGCGGTCTCGAATACCTCGACAAATCTAAATCCTATCTTTTTATCTCCAATCACCGCGACATTATTCTCGATTCTGCTTTCCTTAACTACCTCATCCTGCTGAACGGGATGAATACTACTCAGATTGCCATCGGAGACAATTTGCTGATTTACAACTGGATTACGCATGCAGTAAAACTAAACCGGGCATTCGTAGTAAAGCGGAACATTGCCTCACGCGAGCTGCTCGAATCGAGCCGTAAGCTTTCTCAGTATATGCGCAAGAGCATTGTAGATGACAATACCTCTGTTTGGATTGCACAGCGTGAAGGCCGCACCAAAGATGGCCACGATCAGACTCAGGTTGCCCTGCTTAAGATGCTTAATATGAGCAACGAGAAAAGTCTGTCAGAAGGTTTTGGCGAACTTACCATTGTACCAATATCGATCTCATACGAAATTGAACCTTGCGGAATTTGCAAAGTTGACGAGCTCATTAAGCGCGACCTGGGAGTATACGAAAAGACCAAAGCCGACGATCTCCACAATATGGAGGTAGGCATCTTCAAACAAAAAGGAAGGGTTCATTTCTCCTTTGGCCGCCCGATTTTGCAGAGCTTTCTCGAAG
>DIUI01000126.1 GCA_002428215.1 Prolixibacteraceae bacterium UBA6162 | reverse complement strand
CCTGCTACAGAAAATCTTATGTGGGTCAACGAAATTAGATCATCTGTCGTAAATCGGGATATGGCCTATGTATACGGAAGTCCCTGGGACTCACGGCGGGTTTTGCGTGGCACTCTGCCTTTAAACCGAAAGGGTTTCGAGGTAAAGGCTGCTCTACCTGAACCTCCTGAGGTTTTTGGTAAAATGCTTGCTATGGCTTTAACTGCCAAAGGTATTGAAATCAACGGATCGATTGTAACGACCAAGGTCAGGCATGAGGGAACCTCATTGTATAGTTTTATATCCCCTCCGCTCTCCGAAATATGTTCGCTTCTGCACTACGAAAGTGTAAATTTAATTGGGGAAGCCCTTGTTCTCGAACTTGGCAGGGTGACCTCCGGATATGGAAGCCGTGCAGAGGGTTTAAAGGCGATTTCCAGTTTCATGCAAACCAATGTTACATCCCAACCTCTGTTTCTTGACGATGGCAGCGGACTATCCCGTTTTTCGCTGGTATCGGCCAGGCAATTGAATGATCTGTTGCGCTATATGCATCTTGGACCCAATAGCGGAACTTTCAAAAGCACAATCCCGGTGGCAGGAACCGGCACCATGCGGGTGTTCAGCTCTACCCGTTTCCCGGGCACTTCACTGCGTGCAAAAAGTGGCTCCATGACGAGGGTGAGGGCCTATGCAGGTTACCTGATGGCCAACTCCGGACGGGAACTTACTTTTTCGATTATTGCCAATAATTTTCCGGGCACCCATCAGGAAATTATTAAAGCAATTGAGGATCTGCTCTGGGAAATAAAGGTTGCTTATTGAAAAAGTGAAGAGTATTTCTGCTTTTCAAGCATTCAGGTAGCCATCCATAGCCTTCTTAACCGACCCGTATTCGAGTAAAAGTTTTCTGGCAGCTTGTTCTTCAATGTTGAGCTCTTCCATGAGCATCATGGTACCCCGGTTAACGAGTTTGGCATTGGTAAGTTGCATATTAACCATTTTGTTGCCTTTAACTCTCCCCAGCTTAACCATTAGCGTTGTGGTAATCATGTTCAGGATAAGCTTCTGTGCTGTCCCTGCCTTCAGACGTGTGCTTCCGGTGACAATCTCTGGACCCACAATGGCTTCCACCGGAAACTCGGCTGCCGCCGCAATCATGGAGTCGGGATTACAGGTAATACATCCGGTGAGCAATCCTGCTTCACGCGCCTGTCTTATTCCGCCAATAACATAGGGGGTAGTTCCCGACGCGGCAATTCCAATAACAGTATCCAGCGGGGTAACATTGTATTGTTCAAGCTCGCTCCATGCTTTACCCGGATCATCCTCCGCATTTTCGACCGCTTTTCTTAAGGCAACATCTCCTCCCGCAATCAGGCCTATTACGATATTGTCTGGTACACCGAACGTAGGAGGCAGTTCAGAGGCATCGAGCACCCCCAGTCTTCCGCTGGTTCCGGCCCCAAGGTAAAATACTCTCCCTCCCTTAAGCATTCGCTGAAGAATGTTTTCTACCAACTGCTGAATTTGAGGCAATGCAAGCCGAACGGCTTTGTGCACCTTGGCATCTTCACGATTGATGCTTTTTAGCAAATCGGCCACACTCATGGTATCGAGATGTTTAAACCTCGATGGCGTCTCGGTAACGTTTATCAGTTGGTTGTTCTCTTCGGTCATACAAATGAATTTGAAGGCTGATGGATGTTTCGCAGAATGTTTTTATACGAAGCCATCCTGCTATTCTATCTGTTGTTTTAACCATTGAGGCCGGTCGGTTGTAATTTTTGTCACTCCCAGCGAAATCAGTCTTCTGGCTTCATCAGGGTCGTTTACAGTCCATGCAAGCACCTCCAGACCAAGAGACCGGACTTCATCGACCAGTGGCTGGTCGATTACCGAATAGTGCAGATTAATTCCATCCAGACCTGACGGTATCAACTGAGGCATTCTCTTCTTAATGTCGGCTTTTGAACCCGAAAGCCAGTATGCATTGTTCGATGGGAAAGCTTTTTTTAATTCTGTAATTGCGTTCCAGTCAAAACTTATGAATACGATTTGTGACTTTTTAGGATGCTGGTTGAGAATGCGTTCCATATGCGGAACTATCTCACTGCCGCATTTTATTTCCACCACGAGGAGCTTGCCATCGGGTACCGTTGCAATAACTTCTTCCAGAAAGGGAATTCTTTCGCCCTTAAAGGCAGCATCTTTCCACGATCCAACATCGAGGTTTCGCAAAACCAATGAGGGTGTATTTCTAATCACCATATTGCTTTTGCTGAGGGCGGTTCTTTTGGTGTCTTTGTCATGAATTACCACAATCCGATTGTCTGATGCCAGGTGTACATCAATCTCCACGGCATCGGCATCGTGATCCCAGGCCAACTGTGCTGCAGCCACTGTGTTTTCAGGCGCATCGTACGAAGCCCCGCGGTGCGCTATATATACGTTTTGGGCAGATGCCCCTGAAATGGCCATCGTGATAAGAATTAGCGTGAAAAATTTCATACGGATAAATCTTTGGTTATCAAACTGAAAAATGACACTTTGAAAATGTGTGGCAAACATTTTGACAGCTACTATTTTAGCTAACGAAGATAAGGGCTTTCCGGGTTACTATCAATTTTTCGACAGAAAAAAGTTTGGACACTAACTTCCGGCTTGCTGCGTTGTAGGGATAGATTCTTTGGGCTTATTTTTGCCCGAGATACCAATTTTTAAAAATCTCTGCCCGGTGGCAATTGGAAATATTGATTTAGCTTTGCAGCTACGAATACCATCATGTTTCAAAGATATTTTTCCCATTTAATGCTCGGAATTTTAAGGCTTGCCTCCCGGATGCCATGGGGTTTGCTCTATTTTTTTTCTGATGGACTGGCATTTATACTTTACTATCTATTCCGCTACAGAAGGGCAGTAGTAACTGTAAACCTGCAAAACTCTTTTCCTGACAAATCACCTGCCGAACTAAAGCAGATTGCCCGCCGATACTATAATTTTCTTGCCGATTTGATGGTGGAATCTCTGAAATCGGAAAGAATGTCACCAAACGACTATTCCAAAAGGGTGGAGGTTTTGAATCCTGAGATTATAAATCAATATCAGAGCCGCGGACAAAGTGTTGTTGTTTTGGCTATGCACTACGCCAACTGGGAATGGATGTTGTCGCTTCCCCTCGCGTTAAATCCAACCGTTTTTTTCGTATATAAACCTTTGCACAACCCTGTTTTCGACCGCTATTTCGGACGGGTACGAAGCAGATTTGGGGGGAAAGTTGTCTCCATGTCGCTGGCGCTAAGAAAAATAATTCAAGCACAGAAGGCTGAAGAGTCCGTTCTTACCTGGCTGGCGGCAGATCAGGCACCTCCCTGGTTTCATAAATTGTGGATCCGTTTTCTTAATCAGGATACGCAGTTTTTTGATGGGCCAGCCAAGATTGCGCAGCGATTTAATCAGCCGGTGCTAATTCAATTTGTTCGTCGTATTAAGCGTGGTTATTATCAAACCTGGTTCGAAACCCTTACAGAGAATCCGGGTAGTATGGAGCAGTCTGAGATTTTAAAACTATACGCATCCCGAATGGAAGCCCATATCCGTTCTGCTCCTGAGTTCTATTTATGGTCGCATCGCAGATGGAAACACCGGCGACCCTCAGAGCATTCTTTGAGTTAAAATGGGAAGCCACTTTTTGCAAATTTCTTTTTTGTACATTTATTGGCCATAAACCTTTTTTATGGCTTCTTCGCGTTACAACGGAATTATCTTATCACTGTTGAAGGGTATAGCCCGACTCCCATTTCCACTGTTGTTTCTTCTTTCGGATCTGCTTTCTCCCATTCTACAGTATATAGTTGGTTATCGCCGGAAAGTTGTCCGCAAGAACCTCCTACATGCTTTTCCCGAAAAGTCCGCTATGGAATTACGTGTAATAGAGCGGAAATTTTATCGGCATCTTTGCGATATTTCGCTTGAAACGGCCAAAGCATGGCGAATGAAAGAGTCTGTTTTCAAAGAGCGCATGACGGTATCTGGTGTCGAAGCCCTCCATCGCCATTTTGCTGAGGGTAGGAGCGTTATTTTATTGGGAATGCACCTCAATAATTGGGAATGGAGTTCCATCACGCAGCGCTACCTGAAACATCAATATCTGGTAGTTTACAATCCGGTGCGCGGGAATCCCGAATTTGAGGCATACCTCACCAATATGCGCGAGCGATATGGAGCTGTAACCATTCCGGTGCATAAATCAGCCCGAACGCTCATGGAATTTCATCAAAAGAACATACCGGTTTGTCTTGTGCTGGGTGCCGATCAAAGACCTCCGGCCATCAACCGATTCTGGACAAATTTTATGAATCAGGAGGCATGCTTTAATCTTGGGCCGGAAAAGATTGCCCAAAAAGCCAATCTGCCGGTATTTTTGGCCTACACTAAGAAAATAGGCCGTGGTAGATATCAGATGGAATTTATTCCTCTAATCGATGCTCCATCAGAAATGAGTGGCGACGAAATTATGCTTACTTACATTCGTAGTATGGAGCATTGTATTCGTATGGAGCCGGAACACTACCTGTGGTCGCACAATCGATGGAGTCAGAAACGTCCCGCCGAATACCCTTTGCTATAAAAAACATGGTATTCAGGTATTGGTGTGGAAGAAATTTGGAAGAGGTTCTGCTCGGATATACTGGTTTCTAATTGGCAGAAGTGTTCAATCCTCTTAAAAATGCATCCACTCCAGCTGCCGCGACTTTACCTGCCTCAATAGCATATACTACCAGGCTCGCACCCCGTTCGGCATCACCAGCCGCAAAAACTTTGTCGACCGAGGTCTGTTTGAACTTGTTGACGGCAATATTTCCACGTGCATCGAGTTTCACATTCAGCTCCGATAGCAAACCTTCGTGCACCGGTTGAGTGAATCCCATGGCCAATAACACCAAGTCTACCTCTATTAATTCAGCGCTTCCTGCAACCTCCTCCATCTGCCACCGTTTTTGAGCATCTTTTTTCCACTCAACCTGAACAAGCTTTGCATGCGTTACTTTACCATCACTGCCAATCAACTCACTGGTAGACAACCCCCATTTTCTTTCACATCCTTCGAGATGAGAGCTTGACGTACGCAGTGTATTCGGCCAGTAAGGCCATGGGTTTCCCGGTTCCCGTTTTTCCTGGGGTTTGGGCAGAATTTCGATTTGCAGCACTGAGGCAGCTTTTTGCCTGATTGCGGTTCCAACGCAGTCAGATCCCGTATCGCCTCCTCCAATTACCAGAACACGCTTATCCTTGGCGTGAATACGCTCACTCTGGGGGATGTCCTGACCGGCAACTACCTTATTTTGTTGTGCAAGGTATTCCATAGCATAGTGCACTCCTTTAAATGATCTCCCCTCAACCTGCAAGTCCCGTGGAAGCTCTGCCCCGGTAGCAAGCAAAATAGCATCGAATTCCGATTGCAGGGATTCTATCGAAATGGCTGCACCAACCGGTGCATTAACCTTGAAAATGATTCCCTCTTCTTCAAATAGCTTTAATCTTCGGTCTATCACGCTCTTTGCCAATTTGAAATCGGGGATACCGTATCGAAGCAAGCCCCCAATGGCATCGTTTTTTTCGAAAACAGTAACCGTATGACCTGCCTGATTGAGCAAATCGGCTGCAGACAACCCGGCAGGCCCTGATCCAACTATAGCCACTTTTTTACCGGTTCTTATTTTGGGAATTCTGGCTTTTATCAAACCCAAATCGAAAGCCGTTTCTACGGTTGCACATTCATTTTCCCTAATCGTAACCGGTTCTTCATGGATATTCAGGACGCAGGCCTTTTCGCAAGGAGCAGGACAAACCCTGCCGGTAAATTCCGGAAAGCTGTTGGATGAGTGAAGGATTTTGTATGCCTCGTCGAAATTTCCCTGGTACAGAGAATCCTGCCATTCGGGTATCTTGCTGCCTACCGGACAACCCCAGTTACAGAAAGGTACACCACAATCCATGCAACGTGCTGCCTGTTGTTTCCGGTCTTCGGTGTTGAGGGTTTGTTCAACCTCCCCGAAATCGAAAATTCTGTCCTTTACCGGACGGTATCCTCCCTCTTTACGGGGTATCATTATAAAGCCTTTTGGATCTGCCATGATTTTTTACTGAAATTATGATTCGTTTACACTTTCGCTGAAGTCTTGTGGATTGGCTACTCGTGACGCGATGGGGTGTCTTCCGCAAGCTGAAGTTTCTTTTCGAGTGCCTTTAGCTTTTGGGTTTGTAATACTTTTTTATATTCGAGTGGTATTACCTTTACGAATTTTGGGAGATATTCATCCCAATTGGTCAGCACCTCCGCTGCCAACGAACTCCTAGTGTACATCAAATGGTTGTTGATTAACTCCTGCAGCTCCTGAATGTCGCTGCGATCCTCTACTGGCGAGAGTTCCACCATCCCTTTGTTGCAGAAATATTCAAAATTTCCATCCTTATCGAGCACGTAGGCTATACCTCCACTCATTCCTGCTGCAAAATTGCGCCCGGTTCGACCGAGTACTACGGTTCGGCCTCCTGTCATGTATTCACAACAATGATCGCCGGTGCCCTCTACTACAGCAATAGCTCCTGAATTCCTTACGCAGAACCGCTCTCCGGCAACTCCCCGTATGTAGGCCTCCCCGCTGGTTGCACCATAAAGCGAAGTGTTGCCAATAATGATGTTGTCTTCCGGAACGAAGGTGCTTCCTGCGGGCGGCACTACTATGAGTCGCGCCCCCGAAAGCCCTTTGCCGAAATAATCGTTGGCATCGCCTTCCAGTCGGAAGTTAATACCCTTCACTGAAAATGCTCCAAAACTTTGACCTGCCGTTCCGTGAAAGGTACAGTTAATCGTGCCGTCGGCAAGGGCTTGCTCACCATAACGACGTGAAATTTCACCCGAAAGCATCGCGCCCACTGTTCTGTCAACATTATTAAGCTTGTGTGAGAGCCACACTTTCTCTCCTGCTTTAATGGCTTTGGCGGAACCCTTAATTAGTTGCATATCAAGATGATCTTCAATGCTTTTTAGACCTTCCACCGTGCAACGAATGTCGTTTGTCTTTGCTTCGGGTGGGAAAAAGAGCACCTTTGAAAAGTCGACCTGAGCCATCTTCCAGTTGGTAACCTCTGGATTTACCTCAAGAAGGTCTGTTCTGCCCACGATATCATCAAACTTCCGGAACCCCATCTCTGCAAGGTATTCCCTGATTTCGGTAGCTATAAACCGGAAGTAAGTGATGGCATAGTTGGTGCGACCTATAAAGCGTTTTCTGAGTTCAGGGTCTTGTGTCGCAATGCCCGCAGGACAGGTATTTAGATGACATTTGCGCATCATAATGCATCCCAGAGTTATCAGCGCCGAAGTGGCGAAACCAAACTCTTCGCCCCCCAGACATCCCATAATGACAACATCACGGCCATTTTTTAGCTGACCATCCACCTGAAGTTTCACACGGCCCCTCAGGTTGTTCATTACCAGCGTTTGGTGGGCCTCTGAAATGCCGAACTCCGCCGGCAGTCCGGCGTGTCGGATAGAGCTTAGCGGACTGGCACCAGTGCCTCCTTCTCCTCCGGAAATGGTAATCAGATCGGCGTAGGCCTTTGCTACCCCGGCAGCTATGGTTCCAACACCATCTTCGGCTACCAGCTTCACCGAAACCCGTGCCCTCGGATTGGTGCACTTCAGATCGTAGATCAATTGTGCCAAATCTTCGATCGAATAGATATCGTGATGGGGCGGGGGCGATATCAATGTGATTCCCGGAGTGGAGTTCCGAGTTTTAGCGATTATTTCATTCACTTTATATCCGGGTAACTGACCCCCTTCGCCGGGTTTTGCACCCTGAGCAATTTTTATTTGAAGTTCACTTGCATTGGTAAGATAGTTATTGGTAACGCCAAATCTGCCCGATGCAATCTGTTTTATTGCACTCTGCCGTTCTGTTCCGAAACGTCCCGGATCTTCGCCCCCTTCGCCTGTATTGCTTCTGCCTCCGATGGTATTCATTGCCACCGCCAGAGCTTCGTGGGCTTCCATGCTGATAGAACCGTAAGACATAGCACCAGTTACAAATCGTTTCATGATAGCCTCAATGGGTTCAACCTCATCAATGGGGATTGGGTTTCTTTTAAGGTTGAAGCAACCCCTTATAAACGTTGGCTTTGAATTTTCGCGGTCGACAAGCCTGCTGAATTCCTTATATTTTTCGTAGTCGTTGGTCCGAGTCGACCACTGCAATAAACCGATTGTTTCTGGATTCCACGCATGATGCTCCCCAAGTTTACGCCATGCATTCACACCGGTAGTATCGAAATGGAGTGGTCTTGCTCCCGGAGCTGGCTGGTAGGCACGGTTGTGAAACATCATAACCTCTTTGTGAATCTCTTCCAAACCAATTCCTCCAAGCCTTGAGGCCGTACCGGTGAAATATTTTTCAACCAAATCGCGACCAAGACCTACCGCTTCGAACATTTGCGAACCGTGGTAGCTGCGTAGGGTAGAAACCCCCATTTTTGAAAATATTTTCAGCAGGCCTTTATCGATCGACTTAATATAATTCTTTCGAGCCTGTTTGTATTCGATGCCAATTTTTCCTTCCTTAACCAGATGGTCTATTACCCCAAAAGCCCCAAATGGATTAATAACACTGGCACCATAACCCAGCAGCAGAGCATAATGGTTTACCTCCCTTGCATCGCCGGTTTCCACAATAATTCCTATCTGCATCCTTTTTTTCAAGCGGATGAGATGGTGGTGTACTGCAGCTACCGCAAGCAGCGATGGGATAGGGGCCAGCTTTGACGAAACCGACCGGTGCGACAAAATCAGATAATTTTTCTGATTGTCGACAGCCTTTTCTGCCTGAATCAGCATCTCCTGAAATGCTTTTTCAAAACCCGAAAAACCTGAGTCAACCGGAAAGACCATAGGGATGGTTTTGTGGATGAACATTTCATCCTTCAGATCTTTGATCTTGCCTAAATCGGTATTCGTGATAATCGGACTCTCAAATTTGATCAGATGACAGTGTTCCGGCGATTCAACCAACACATTCGCGTTGGCTGCACCGATATAGTTGGTAAGCGACATTACAAGCCCCTCGCGAATCGAGTCAATAGGAGGGTTGGTTACCTGGGCAAATATTTGCCGGAAATAATCAAACAGCAATTTGGGCCGCTCCGAAAATAGACTGAGAGGTGTGTCGTTGCCCATTGAATTGGTCGGTTCGGCAGCTTCTAGGGCCATGGGTTGAATAATCTCCAACAGATCGTCTTTTGAGTAACCAAATGTATCGGCAAATGGCTCAAACTCCTCGATGCCCGACGAAACCCTCTGTTTAACTTTTATATCAGACAAAAGCAGGCTCTTTTCTTTAAGCCATGATGCATAGGGATTGCGACGCGACAGCTGATCTTTAACCTCCTGATCGGGAATAATGATACCGAGCTGGGTATCCACAAGCAGAAGTTTTCCGGGCCTGAGTCTTCCTTTCTCCTTGATCTCGGAAGCCTCAAAAGTTTGAACCCCTACTTCAGAACCCATAACAATAAGGTCGCTGTGGGTTATTACATACCTTGATGGCCTGAGTCCGTTGCGGTCCAGCGTGCCACCGATGTAACGGCCATCGCTGAAAACCATACTTGCCGGACCATCCCATGGCTCCATTATGGTACTCTGGAATTCGTAGAACGCCTTAAGACTGTCTGGAATCGGATTCTTGTCGTTAAAAGATTCCGGAATCATCATGCATAGGGCATGCGGTAACGATCGGCCTGCCAAATGCAAAAATTCGAGAACGTTATCAAACGAGGCTGAATCCGATTTGCCGGTTTCGATTATAGGCAAAAGTTTTTTGATGTCGCTCCCAAAAAAATCGGACTTAAGCAGCCCTTCCCTGGCCTGCATCCAAAGCCGGTTTCCCCTGATGGTGTTTATTTCTCCATTGTGGGCCACCATCCTGAATGGTTGTGCCAGATCCCATGTTGGAAATGTATTGGTACTAAAACGTGAATGGACAAGAGCAATGGCGCTGGTTAATCTTTTGTCTTTCAGATCGAGGTAGTAGTTACTAAGCTGATCGGGTGTAAACATGCCTTTATACACCAAAATTTTACTGGAAAAACTGGGTTGATAAAACCGATGCTTCTCTTTTAGCTGCGATTCTCTAAT
>DIUI01000011.1 GCA_002428215.1 Prolixibacteraceae bacterium UBA6162 | reverse complement strand
GTACTGCACCAGTCCGGGGGTAAAATACCCAATTAATACTGCCAGAATCAGAGCGATTAAAATCTGCCAGTGCAGTTTCATCTTTAAGATTTTCATAGAAGCAAGGTTACAGCCCCAAAATTAACAAAATTGTTCAGCCCCAATTGTGGATTTCTAAAATAATCTCTACATTGCATGGCAGCACAGTACGTAACAGTTGTGCTGGTTTAGATCTATAATTCATCACATTTAAAGTTATTTAGCATGAGCAGATTAATAGGCAGGTTGCCAAAAGTAGGTATCCGGCCGGTCATCGACGGTAGGGAAAGGGGCGTTCGTGAGTCACTCGAAAATCAGACTATGGAGATGGCACGGGCGGCTGCCCGCCTCATTTCGGACAATATCCGTTTTCCTGGAGGCGAGCGTGTAGAATGTGTAATTGCCGATACTACCATTGGGGGAGTAGCTGAGGCTGCATTGTGCGCCGATAAGTTTGAGCGCGAAGGAGTTGGTGTCTCCTTAACGGTTACTCCTTGCTGGTGTTACGGCACCGAGGTTATGGATACCAATTCAATGATTCCAAAGGCAATTTGGGGATTCAATGGATCAGAACGGCCCGGCGCTGTCTATCTGGCTGCGGCTCTCGCAGGATATACCCAAAAGGGACTGCCGGCATTCGGGATATATGGTAAGGATGTTAAGGACGCCGGTGACAACTCCATACCAGAGGATGTTAAAGAAAAAATATTGCGCTTTACTAGGTCCGCACTGGCCGTTGCGCAGATGAAAGGTAAAACCTATCTGTCGCTGGGATATACCTCCATGGGTATTGCCGGCTCTATGGTAAATCCCGATTTCTTTCAGGATTATCTGGGTATGCGCACCGAATTTGTTGATATGACAGAGGTCATAAGAAGGCTTGAGCAGGGAATCTATGATAGCGTTGAATTTGACAAGGCTATAGCATGGACCAAAGCCAACTGCATCGAAGGTGAAGATATCAACAAGCCGGCCAATCAGGGCGATCGTGCCAGAAAGGATTGGGAATGGGAGATCGTGGTAAAGATGACGCTTATAATGCGTGACCTCATGATTGGCAACCCACGCCTGAAGGAGCTGGGCTTTGGAGAAGAGGCTTTTGGCCGCAATGCAATTGCTGGCGGTTTCCAGGGGCAACGTCAATGGACCGATTACTATCCGAATGGTGACTTTACCGAAGCTATTTTATGCTCTTCGTTCGATTGGAATGGCATTCGCGAAGCGTTTGTGTTTGCCACCGAGAATGACAGTCTCAATGCTGCGCCGATGCTTTTCGGACACCTTCTTACCAACACTGCTCAAATATTCAGTGATGTTAGAACCTATTGGAGTCCCGATTCGGTGAAGCGTGTCACAGGGAAGGAGCTAACCGGAATTGCCAGTCAGGGAGTTATCCATTTGATCAATTCAGGTCCAACCGCCCTCGATGCCACTGCGCATCAGCGCGACCGTAAGGGTAGTCCGGCATTAAAGCCTTTCTGGGAGATTACTGCCGAGGAGGTGGAACTTCACCTCAAAAATACCCGGTTCTGTGCTGCCAACCGCGAATATTTTAGGGGAGGTGGGTACTCTACCCAATTTAAAACTGCAGGTGAAATGCCTGTAACCATGTCGCGGGTAAATCTGGTAAAAGGGCTCGGACCCGTATTGCAGATAGCGGAAGGTTATACTGCCGTGCTCGACGATGAGGTGCATCAAATACTTGATCGCCGCACAGATCCAACATGGCCTACTACCTGGTTTGTGCCCCGACTCACCGGAAGCGGGCCTTTCAAGGATGTCTATTCTGTGATGGCCAACTGGGGCTCCAACCACGGAGCGATCAGCTATGGACACATTGGAGCAGACCTCATAACCCTTGCATCTATGCTGCGCATACCGGTTTGTATGCACAACGTTGCAGAGGAAGATATCTTCAGGCCGAGTGCATGGAATGCTTTCGGTTCGGAGAAGGAGGCAGCCGATTATAAGGCATGTGAGACATACGGTCCGGTTTACCGTTAAATCTGATCTAAGAACTATGGCAACAGGTGGCGATTACAATGAAAAATCTCGTCCCTGTTGCCATCTTTTTTTATATGGGTAATGTTGGTTTAATAGTCAGTGAAAAACCTGGGACAACCAAACTGCAATCGCTCATCGATGCTGTAAGGGAGGCTGTTTCATCAGGATTGTACCATCCGGGCGACAAACTGCCTTCGGTGAATGAATTGTCGCGCACCGCCGGTTTCTCGCGCGACACGGTAGTTAAGGCCTATCAGCAGCTTATTCAACAATCGATGGTGGAGGCCGTTCCCGGAAAGGGTTACTATATAACCTCGCGGTCGCAGAAGGTATTCATGCTGCTCGATGACTTCAGTGCATTCAAGGAACAACTCTATCGCTCGTTCCGTAAAAATCTACCTCAGCGTTATTCCGTCGATCTGCTGTTTCATCATTACAATGCCAACGTATTCGAACAACTTATCAGGAATGCAGTAGGGAGGTACAACAGCTACCTGATTATGAATCTCGACAACCGGAAACTCCACCCCGTGCTTTCCAACCTTCCTCCCTCCCGTTTGCTTTTGGTGGACATGGGGTATGAGCATGACACCAGAAATAATTTTCTTTTGCAAAATTTTAATCGTGCTACCTATTCTTGTCTCGTCGAGGGTTTGCCCATGCTAAAAAAATACAGCGATCTGGTGTTTGTATACTCCAGGCAGAAAACTCCCCATCCTTTCGAAACAAGAGGAGTGGTAAGGGATTTTTGTATTACCCATGGATTCATCTTCAACGAAACACATGAATTTAATATCCGCGAAATGCGGAAAGGTCAGGTCTATTTGGTTTTTGCCGAAAGCGATTTGGTGCAGGTGCTAAAGGGCTGTCGCGACAATGGATTATCGCTTGGCAGCGATGTGGGTATTATAGCATACAACGATACACCCATGAAAGAGATTGCCGGAAATGGCATTACCGTTATTTCGGTCGACTTTACCGATATGGGCAAAAAGGCGGCTCAATTTGTCCGCCAGAAAAAGGTAGTCCGTGAGGTCTTACCAACTCAACTGATTGTTCGGCACTCCCTTTGATTTTTTGTGTAAATTGGTGGCTGAAACCAAAACTACCTTCCCTATGAAATTACATGCATTTCCGTTTGTCATTATCTTAATGGCGTTTGCTTTTTTTGCCTCTGCCCAATTCCCTGTTGAAGATTTTTCGAAAACTTCGGGTGTTAATATTGGGAGCACAACACTTCCAGGAAGCTTTCAATTCGACAAAAAAATGCAGACCTACCGATTGCGGGGTGCAGGTTACAATATTTGGTTCGAGAGGGATGAGTTTTTCTTTCTTCCCAAGCTGACGGAAGGGAGTTTTATTGTTACCACCTCTGTCGCAGTTACCTCTTCAGGAAGTGAACCTCACCGAAAGGCGGGCATTATGCTCCGTGCCTCACTCGATGACGATGCTCCTTTCGTAAGTGTTGCTATTCATGGAGATGGCACTACATCCCTGCAATTCAGAAAAGAAAAGGGAGGGCCTGCCGATGAAATCATGTCGGATGCGGTCTCCCCGGAGTTTGTGCAGCTTGAAAAATCCGGAAATCGGGTGGTTCTCCGGTTTTCGACTTCGCACAAGCCACTCGCAGAGGCAGGTTCTGTGGAGATTGATCTGGGAACCGAATTTTTCGTTGGTCCTTATGTTTGTTCCCATAATAGTGGTGAATATGCCGAAGCCCTGTTCCAAAACCTTAGAATTGACAGAACCGCCGAATATTTTGGCGGTGACCGGGCTCCCGCTAGTCCTTCGAGAATGGAGATTCTGCATATCGAAACCGGCTTGAGGGAAGTAGTGTTTGCCTCTGATGCTCATTTTGAAGCCCCAAACTGGTCGCGGAATGGGAAGTTTCTGGTATACAATCAGGGCGGACTGATATATCGATACGACCTTGGCAGAAAAAGAACCAGAGTTATCGACACCGGATTTGCAACTGCCAACAACAACGACCATGGCATTTCATTCGATGGCAAAACCCTCGCCATTAGCCATCATACTTCTGAAAATAATACCCGGCATTCCATCATTTACACTGTTCCTTTAAAAGGAGGAACTCCCCGCCGGGTAACCGATCTAGGCCCCTCATACTGGCATGGCTGGTCGCCCGACGATCAGTGGCATGTATACTGTGCCGAGCGGAATGGTGAATATGATGTTTATAAGATACACAACGATGGAGGTGAAGAGATCCGCCTTACCACGGCCCCCGGGCTCGACGATGGACCAGAGTACTCCCCTTGTGGTAAATACATATATTTTAATTCTGTAAGAAGCGGCACTATGCAAATTTGGCGCATGGCTCCCGATGGCAGTAACCAGGAACAGGTTACCTTCGACGAATACAACGATTGGTTCGCACATCCCTCGCCCGACGGCAAGTGGCTTATAATGGTCTCTTATTTACCGGAAGTACCCGCCGGCTCACATCCTCGAAATCAGCGTGTAATGCTTCGGCTCATGGAGGTTGGCAGCAGCGATATTAAGGCAGTTGCTTTTCTGTATGGCGGGCAGGGCACCATCAATGTCCCCTCCTGGAGTCCCGATTCAAAACGGGTAGCCTTTGTGTCATATACCTACTAGTCCTAAAATTTCAAAAAAATACCCCTCAATGGGAAATGCCGGGTATAAACATTTCCTTTTGAAGGGTATTTTGCTTGCACAACAGTGTTGACCGTGTCAACTATTTCTTTGCCCTTTTACGATCGTTTTCATCCAGGAGAATCTTACGGAGTCGCATCGATTTGGGCGTAATCTCTATGTATTCGTCGTTGGCGATGTATTCCATGGCCTCTTCGAGCGAGAAACGTATGGGTGGACTTAGTGCTACTTTATCGTCTGAACCCGACGCTCTCATGTTGGTTAGTTTTTTTGTAACGGTTACATTCACCGTGAGGTCGTCCATACGGCTGTTTTCTCCAATTACCTGTCCGGCATAAACATCTTCGCCCGGGAAAATAAAGAATTTGCCCCTGTCCTGAAGTTTGTTGATGGAATAGGCAATGGACGTTCCGGTTTCAAGAGCGATTAGCGAACCGTTTCGCTTAACGGCAAGATCGCCCTTCCAGGGTTCATACCCTTTAAAGCGGTGTGCCATTACTGCTTCGCCTTCAGTAGCAGTAAGCATCTGATTGCGTAACCCGATGATTCCGCGTGCCGGAATGAAAAATTCCAGATGCGAGCGTTCATTTTTCACCTCAATGTTGGCAATCTCCGCCTTACGTGATGTTGCCAGTTCTATAACTTTTCCCGCAAACTCTTCAGGAACCTGAACTGTCATAAATTCAATGGGCTCATGTTTTAAGCCATCAATCTCCTTTAAAAGCACTTTGGGCTGGCCTACCTGCAGCTCATAGCCTTCGCGACGCATGGTCTCAATCAGAATCGAGAGATGCAAAATGCCACGTCCATAGACCAGAAAAGTGTCGGCCGAGGCAGTATCCTCAACTTTGAGTGCCAGATTTTTCTCGGTCTCTTTGTATAGCCTGTCACGCAACTGGCGCGATGTTACAAAACTGCCTTCTCTTCCAAAGAAGGGTGAATTGTTGGCAGCAAAAAGCATGCTCATGGTTGGCTCATCCACTTGTATATGCGAGAGTCCTTCGGGTTCAAGAAGATCTGCAATGGTATCTCCGATTTCGAAATTTTCCAGGCCGTAGACTGCACATATCTCACCCGATGGAATAGGCGATTTGGTTTTCTCCTTGCCTAATCCTTCGAACAAAT
>DIUI01000056.1 GCA_002428215.1 Prolixibacteraceae bacterium UBA6162 | reverse complement strand
TACGATCATCCTTTCCAGTGGGGATCAAGGCGAATTGGTCCTGATCTCGCCCGGGCTGGAGTAGTGGGAGGACCTATGTACAAAAATGCAGTATGGCATTACAACCACTTTATGGATCCTCAGGCCATGAATGCCCAGTCGACAATGCCAAAATATCCCTGGTTTGCCACCAAAGAGGTGAAGACATCGCTCACCCCGGCGAAAATCAGGGCCATGCAGAAATTGGGGGTTCCCTATCCGGAGGGCTTCGACGAGATTGCAGTTGAAGATCTGTTGGCACAGGGTCAAAAAATTGCCGATGACCTCGCAATCTCAGGTATAGAGATAAGTCCTTCCAGCCAAATGGTCGCCATTATTGCCTATCTGCATAAATTAGGCCGTGATATTTCGGCTCCGGTGGCTGCTGTTTCTGAATCAGTGCTATCCGGCCCCGTGGTCCTGCCTGCTGCCGAATCCGATTTGATAGCCGGCCGCGAAAACTATCTTAAAATATGTGCAGCATGTCATGGAATTGAAGGCAATGGAATACCTCCTGTGTTCCCAAGCCTTACCGACGGCGAGTGGCTGCACGGAGGAACCCCCGAAGAGGTAGTGCGCTCCATTTCCAGGGGATATCCAGAAAAGGGGATGATAGGCTACGAAACACAACTTTCGAAAAATGAAATCGAACAACTGGCAGCCTATGTCCTGAAGGTACTTAACCGCGAGTAAGCCACAATATCACGCATGTACACTTAAAATGAATTTAGAAACGATACGCAGATGAAGATAGTTAGCCACATCCTCGAAACTGTCGAAGGCATTGCCTCGTGGTACATAGCTGGACTTTTGATCTTTTTTGTTCTATTTATCCTCTTTGCCATCCACACACTGCTGCGGCCCAAAGCTGAAATGGAGCATTATAAAAATGCCATACTCGAAGATGATACCACCACTACCATAAATCCAACCTAAACGAAGCACATCAATGACAGACCAACATGTAAAACATAGTGATCCGCACAATCAGGAAAATCCTGTGGATAATTACCACGATGAACACAATTACGACGGAATAGAGGAACTCGACAATCCCCCGCCCGGGTGGATAATGCTGTTGTTCTATGTCACTATTGGTATCTCAATAATGTATGGCACCTACTATTTCTGGCTGGGATCTGGTCCAACCCAGGAAGAGGAGTATGCAAGGGCAGTGCAGCGAGCCGAACAGCAAATGCAAACCGGACAGGAAGCATTGGAACTGGTATTGCTCACCGACGAACTTTCGCTTGTTCAGGGACAAAAGATATGGAACGATATGAACTGCTTTACCTGTCACGGCGCACAGGGAGAAGGAAATGCCATTGGGCCAAATCTAACGGATGAATATTGGATTCATGGATGCGAGTTTGAAGATGTATTCAATATCATCAAAAACGGAGAACCCCTGAAAGGTATGACGGCCTTTAAAGGACAGCTCAACGATGCCAGTATTCAGAAAGTAGCCAGCTATGTGATGGTGACTTTACTTGGCTCATCGCCTGATAATCAAAAAGCACCACAAGGCGAACCGTGCGAAATGTAATTGGCGTTAACTTTCAGAAATAACGGAATCGAAAACCGTTTCACTTTCAAATTATCCTGCTTATGGTCGAGAATAGTTATACGTTCCGCGACCGCCCCACCAATCTCGATGAGATGGGTGGCCGCAAATGGGTGTATGCCAAACAGCCAAAAGGCCGGTTCTACCGCTACCGCACTGTTGTTGCCTGGCTGCTGCTCGCATTTCTTGTGGCAGTCCCTTTCATTAGGGTAAACGATCATCCATTTGTACTGATCGATATTGCCAATCGAAAGTTCATCTTGTTCGGAGCCATATTTTGGGCACAAGACACCTTTATAATGGCCCTGCTGATGCTGTCGTTCCTGGTATTTATTATACTCTTTACGGTTACCTACGGAAGGGTTTGGTGTGGTTGGGCATGCCCTCAAACCATTTTCCTGGAGATGGTTTTCAGAAAAATTGAATTTCTGATTGAGGGGGATTACCGTGCCCGTAAAGCAAGGGACGAAGGTCCGTTTACAGCCGACAAGGCAATCCGCAAAACACTGAAGCATCTGGTTTTTGCCACCATTGCGCTGGCGATGACCAATACACTGCTGATGTGGTTTATTGGCAGCGACCGCTGGTTTCAGATGATGCGCAATCCCGCAGACCACCTTTCGACTATCTCAATTATTGTAGCAGTTTCTATCGTTTTCTACTGGATTTATGCCTTCTTCAGAGAGCAGATATGTACAATGGTTTGTCCGTACGGAAGAATGCAGGGAGTTTTGCTCGATAACGACTCCATTGTAGTTAGCTACGACCACCGAAGGGGAGAACCGCGCGGAGCCAAAGCAGTTGGCGACTGTATCGATTGCCGCCGCTGTATGGCAGTGTGCCCAACCGGCATCGACATTCGCAATGGCAGTCAGTTTGAATGTATTCATTGTACTGCCTGTATCGATGAGTGCAATCAGGTTATGAAAAAAATCAACAAGGCTCCTGGCCTCATCCGTTACGATTCATACAACGGAATTGAACGTGGTCAACGACGGCTTTGGACTGCAAGGAACAAGGCATATTCTGTTGTATTATTTTTATTGTTTGGATTTTTTATAGTTACCCTGCTCAACCGGCCTGTTATTGAAACTACCATTCTTCGGACCCCCGGAATGCTCTACCAGGAGCAACCCGACAATTATTTGTCAAACCTCTACAATATTAAGATTGTCAATAAAACCTTCGAAGATTTCCAGCCCGAACTCCGGCTCCTTTCTCATAATGGCCGAATAGAGCTTGCCGGAAGCGACATAAACCTCGAAAGCAGAGGGCTCTATGAGTCGGTTTTTTTACTCCACATTCCAAGAACAGAGTTGCAAACCGGCAGCAACAAAGTGGTTTTTGGGATTTTCCTTAATGATATCCTCACCGAAAAAGTAACGCTTACCTTTATTTCGCCTTGAATCAAACCCTTAGATGTTACAGCAGTTTGGAATTCGACTCGGTTAAAATCACTAACTTTACCTCCACAATTACCGTGGTTCTGGAGCACCGATTCAACAACTTGCAATATATGGTTTGCCATGTTTCTGAAAAGTATACTTAGTCGGATTTGACATTTGCAAACAGTGAGAAAAATAATGAATTCAGCGTGCACGTTTAAAATATCTGATACACTATTGCTTCCCGTTATTCAGGGGCTTAACCGACCTCATTCTTTTGATGTTTGGCATTTTGATAAAACTAAATTCAACCCTTTAAAATTTGATTCATGAAGTTTAACATAGGCACCGGCGTAGCACTCTTTCTGATCCTTTTCGTCTCGGCTATGATTGGGTTTGTCATTTTTACATCGCGACTTGACGTTAACATGGTTCACAAAGATTACTACGAACGTGGGGTCGATCATTCGCAGCAAATTGCTCTGGATCGACGCTCGGTTGAATTTGCCGGTTTGATTAGCATCGATCAGGACAACGAATGGATCTCTATTGCTTTTGATGAACCAATCGCCGCTGCGGCATCGGAGATTAAACTTGTATTTTACCGGCCGTCAGACAGCAAGCTCGACAGAAGTTTCGAAATTGAACTGTTGGATGGCAAGGCCACTTTGAACAGCGCCGGGCTTTCGGCAGGACGTTACACTGCAAACGTTAGCTGGAAGATGAACGGAGAGCAATATGAGATTGAAAAAATGGTAATTATCGAAAATAAATAACACAGGTTATGGGTATACTTTTCTCGGCTTTGGTTCTGGGGCTGATGGGTAGCTTTCATTGTTTAGGTATGTGTGGACCCATCGTTCTGGCGCTGCCGCTTCACGGAAATTCCGTTGGCCAAAAAATCTACGGAGGGGTACTCTATAATTTGGGCAGAACCGTCACCTATGGAGCTATGGGGGCTCTATTTGGACTGGTAGGACAGGGACTTCAACTGGTAGGATTCCAGCAGGTTGTTTCGGTCATCATGGGAGGGGCTATGATAGTTTCGGTAATGTTTCCGAAAATCTTCCGCAACCAATATAGTTTGGAGCAAAGCGCCTTCAGGTGGGTAGGGAAACTTAAGAAAACCATCGTGGAAATGTTTTCTATCCGATCGTTCCAGAGCCTCTTCTTTATAGGTTTGCTCAATGGCTTGTTGCCCTGCGGATTGGTTTACATTGCAATTGCCGGTGCTATTGCAACCGGCAGTGTGGCCATGGGGGCCGGTTATATGGTAGTATTCGGTTTAGGCACAATACCCCTTCTCTTACTACTGGGTGTTGCAGGAAATGTTTTAGGCAACAACATCCGCAGACGCATCAACAGTCTGATTCCAATCCTGGTGGTAGTGGTGGGAATATTTTTTGTACTGCGGGGACTTAACCTCAACATCCCCTATCTGAGTCCTACCCGCGACAGAATTGAAAAACGATTTGAAAAGAGTCTCGAAGAACAGAACCTTACTTCATCAGAGACGATTACTGTTCAGCCAGCATGTTGTGCTTCAGATTCGTAGGGATAACCCGACTCTGTTTACACAACCCTTTCATGCCTAATCCTTATAGGTAAGCCATTTGTATAGCTCTTTTAGGTTAACCTTTTTACCATACATGAGTATTCCGGTACGATATATCTTGGCTGCGACCCATATTACACCAAAGAGGGTAGCAACGAGCAGAACCATCGAAAGAAGAAGTTCCCATACAGGAACACCGTAAGGCAGTCGGGCCAGCATACAAATGGGTGAAGTGAATGGTATTATGGAGGTCCAGAACGCCAGTTGCCCTTCAGGGTTTTTGGCAATTGCCATCAGAAAAATTATCGACAAAATAAGGGGAAATGTAACAGGCAGCATCATCTGCTGGGTGTCTTCGTCGTTATCAGCTGCAGCACCAATTGCTCCCATTAACGAACTGTACAGAAGATAGCCGCCCAAGAAATAAAAGAAAAACCCGAATATCAGCAAGGGTAGGTTCAGGTTGCCAATCATCTCCAGAACGTCGGCAATTTTATGCTCCAGATCACTCATATCTGGCTGCATAAGTCCCATTTGAGGTTGGTTCTCAACCAGATTTTGCCCGATAGACTGGGCAGAATCGGCCGAAATAAACCCACGGGCGACCGTAAACCCTATCAAGATAAAGGCAATCCATAGCCCTACCTGGGTCAAACCCACCAAAGCTGTGCCCAGAATCTTACCAGCCATTAGCTGAAAGGGTTTTACGGAAGAAACTATCACCTCAACAATTCGGTTCTTTTTCTCCTCCATTACGCTGCGCATAACCAGCGATCCGTACATAAAAACAAAGAAATAGATAAGAATTCCCATGCCATAGCTTGCGACAAAAGCAATCATCGAAGAGCTCTTCTTCTCCACTCCGCCCTCCGAAACTTTAAGCGTACTCAATGCAACTCGTGTTCGGGTGGTTTGCAACAGAGCTTCGAGGTCGGGATAGCCGGTTTCGTTAAAAATTGTTTGTCGTTTGTCGGTTTCGATTACCTGACTCAATTTACGTTCAATCTGACTTGTTAGTTCAATGGGAACCTGCTTGGGTGAAGTAAGCGTAGCCTTATTGGTTTCGTATATATTCTCCGGGATATGAAGCAGGGCATAATAATCAGTACCCGTTAAAGATTCACGTAATTTTGTATAGGCAGCGGCATCGACCAACTCAAACCGGGTGTATCCCTCTGTTTCGAACTGATGATCAAAACGGCCCGATGCATCGTAGACAGCAATTGTACGCTCCTGCGTATCGTCGCGCGTGGCAAGCCATGCCGGAATAATCATAATCCCCAGGAAAAAAAGCGGAACCAGAAGAGTGGTTATAATAAACGACTTCTTTCTCACGCGGGTTAGGTATTCCCTTCTGATGATGATGAATGTCTTATGCATTTGAACTATTGTTGATTTCTAATTGAAATTAGGATCCTGAATACAAGAGGATCGTTAGGCTATAGCAGCTGAATTCTGAGCCTTATTTAGGGCGTTGGAAGATTCAACTACCTTTATAAAGACATCGTTCATACTGGGGATGAGTTCATTGTATGAAACAATTTCGGCATTCACTACCAAATTTTTTAACAGAAAATTGGGTTGAAATCCATCCTGGTATTTGATAGTAAGGGTATTATCGACAACTCCTTCGGTATGATTCATTACGATGCATTCGGTAGGGAGGGCTTGCGCCACCTGATTGAAATTTCCCCGGTAAACCACCTCGAATATATTCGATTTGTACTGCTCTCTTATGCCGTGAATGGGGCCATCGAGAATTTTTTCAGAACGGTTTATCAGGGCTATATGATCGCATAAATCCTCTACCGTACTCATATTGTGGGTCGAGAAGATGATGGTAGCACCTTTATCCCGGAGTTCCAGAATCTCCTGTTTAATCAGGTTGGCATTAATGGGGTCGAATCCACTAAAGGGCTCATCGAAGATAAGCAACGACGGGTTATGCACTACGGTAGTTATAAACTGGACCTTTTGTTGCATGCCCTTCGACAACTCCTCGACCTTCTTGTCCCACCATGAAACTATTTCAAATTTCTCGAACCAGTATTTCAGGCTCTTCATAGCATCCCTGCGGCTTAACCCTTTCAATTGTGCCAGATAGAGGGCCTGTTCTCCAATTTTCATCTTGCTGTACAATCCGCGCTCCTCAGGCAGGTATCCTATTCTGGAAACATCGGCCGAAGACATCCGGTGTCCTTCAAAAAGCAACTCGCCACTGTCGGGAGCAGTAATTTGATTGATGATCCTTATGAGCGTTGTTTTGCCGGCACCGTTAGGCCCCAGAAGTCCAAATACAGATCCAGACCTGACTGAAATTGAGACACCACTCAGCGCTTGAGTCTGACCATACTGCTTCACTATTTGGCTGGCTGAAAAAAGTTCCATGCGTAATATTTTCTCATTCGTACCATATCACTCCCAATAATTACAACGCACA
>DIUI01000052.1 GCA_002428215.1 Prolixibacteraceae bacterium UBA6162 | reverse complement strand
TGAAATTGGGCGATTCGTCCTGGTCCGGTTGATCGGGTATCTCTAAAAATGAGTTGCTCGTCCTGTAGTTGAAGTTGTCTCCTGTAGGAAACTGATATAAAGTCGAGATGGGCCTCCGCAAGATTGTTCAGTGCAGTGTAATTCAGCACGAAGTCGATTTTCTGATTAACAGGGAGGCTCTGATAATTTTCTTTTTTTTCTGATGCATACAGCGTTGTGGCATCGTTGGTATTGACTGCAGAAAAGCTGACAGGTTGGTGGGCAGGACCATTTATGGTTACATTGAGCGTGCTGACGGCCGAGGAACGACCTGCGGCATTTAAAGTTATACTGGCCACTTCTCCGGGTACCGGGTTTGGAGTTGAAATAGAGATATTACGGGTGTTGTTGCGCAAAAAACGTTCTCCAAACCATTGTCGTCCCGACCTGATCAGGTTTATTGCTTCCGTTTCATGGACAGCATATTCATCGAAAGAATTAACGGTAACGTTGGCCGGCTGATCTACCAAAACTGCTTTTTCCACCAGATTGGGGTTGTTTGCCGACTGATGCAGAAAGTAGAAGGATTGCGTGGAGTAGTAGTTGTTTTGATGTTCCCACCGACTACTGGCTGTATCGTACCCCACTTTGGTAGTTCCTGTTGCATAGAAAAACAGACAATCGCGCCCAGAAGCATCCTTCCCGTGCCATGTTCTGTTAAGTATAAGATCGTCGACAGGTTGTGCATCGAGCGATTCATTCAGCTGATATCCTCCGCTGCCGTAAAGATTTACTTTGTCGGGAGCTGAGAAGCCCCAGGCCGAAAGTTGTTCGTATCTGATTTTATGAATGCCCTTAACATTGGTCTTTATTTTTACCCATTTGCCGTTGCTAAGGAGCGATTGACTTTTCCATTCGGGTGTTGTCGCCGATAGTGCAGCCTCAGCAGAGGGAGTAACTAAAAGATCGAATTGCTCGAGCAGATAGATCTCACCATTTCGCTGAACGATGGGCAGCATATGCCATTCAGATATGGTCTGTTCTCCCGATTGCTTATGGAATGTCTGGGAGAGGGGTATCTCTTCAATCTGTTCCAGTATAGCCGCCGGAAGGACACCATGGTATCTGCGGTAACGGGGATTTCGGTAGGTAATCTCCACGAGCTGACCGTTTTGAACAGGTATCCGGTGTATGTAATACGGAAGAAGCGGATTGTGATCGGGGAATTCAGCACCGTTGAAGTAGAGAAGGGGTGTTTGATTTTCCGGTAAATCTATCGCAGGGGCATCGCTCCAGTCAATTCGGTATTGCGGTTGGGCACCATCACCTCCTCTGAAACCGAAAAGGAACACTAAGATAAGTATCGTAAGGTTGCGGAGCATATTGTTCTTTTCAACGAATTGTTGGGTCAAATATTGCAAATTAACTAATTTGGCGCCCTTATTCAAAGAGGTGTGATATTGCAAATGTATCAGTTTTAACACACCTCGGTGTATAATTATGAATTTCCTGCGCAATAATCGTGGGGTGTTTTAGTTATATTTGTGGCGCTTTTAAAGGATTTTTCTATGCACAAAAATATGAGGAATAGAATAGCTGTATTGGCAGTGGTTTCAACTGTGTTGTTCGGATGCTCCGGAAACAACCTTTTTGGTGGTCGGAAGAACGATCAAATATCCCGTGCTACCGGATGGGCCTACAACGATCCTGCTATGGGTAACATTCCCTATGTATCAGGTTACGAGCAGGAGGCTGGCCCCGGACTCATTTTTATCGAGGGAGGTACCTTTACAATGGGACGGGTTGACGAAGACGTTATGGGCAAGTGGGATAATATGCCACGTCGCGTTACTGTTGCCTCTTTTTATATGGATGAAACGGAAGTTTCAAATCAGATGTACCGTGAGTATATATACTGGCTTGCCAGGGTATATCCCAACGATCGTGAAAAAATGAATAGTGCGTTGCCCGATACTATGCAGTGGCGCGATCAGCTTGCCTACAACGAACCCTATATTCAGAACTATTTCAGGCATCCTGCATACAGTGATTATCCAGTCGTGGGCGTATCATGGATTCAGGCCAACGCCTACAGCTCTTGGAGAACAGATCGGGTTAATGAGTTACTGCTTATAAAAAGTGGAGTAATTGAGTACGATCCTGCTCAAAGCGGTGAAAACGTATTCACTACCGATACTTATTTGGCAGGTTTGTATCAGGGAGTTGCCGGTCGTCGGCCCCAAGCTTCGGCGGATGGAACTGTTCGCCCGGTCCGCTGGGAGGATGGAATATTGCTTCCCAAATACCGACTGCCTACCGAGGCAGAGTGGGAATATGCAGCGCTTGCTCTAAAGGGAAATACTCAGGGAGAGTTGCTTTCCGATCGTCGAATGTATCCATGGGATGGTATTCATCTTCGCATTACAGAAGGCGACGACAAAGGCCTTATGCGCGCCAATTTTACCCGCGGACGTGGCGACCTCATGGGAATTGCCGGAGCCTTGAACGACAATGCCGATATTGCAGCTCCTGTCTTTTCATATCTTCCCAACGACTTTGGACTTTATTGCATGGCTGGTAACGTAAATGAATGGGTGTATGATGTATACCGTCCACTCAGTTTTGCGGATATGGGTGAATTTCAACCGGTAAGAGGGAATATTTTTACCGCTCCCAGGCGCGATGTTAACGGAAATCTTGTCCGGAATCAATATGGTGAGATGCTGTTGGACACGCTTGCCGATTATCGGAATTTCCGCGATGGGGATCCAAATTCGCAGATTATCGAGGGCAACGATTGGCTCAATCAATCGGAAAATCAAACTACAGATATGTATATTAAGGACGACCGACCAGGCTATTTTAGTTCTTTGGTGGGGGATGATGTGCGCGTTTACAAAGGAGGATCATGGAAGGACAGGCCTTATTGGCTCTCACCCGGAACACGAAGGTATATGCATCAGGAAGAGTCTGCCAATGACTTGGGATTCCGTTTAGCCATGACACGGGTCGGTAGTCCAGGAGGACTATAATCAAAAAAAATTGATTCAACAGCTTATTCATATTGCAAATAATGGCTTCGTCTTTGTAAGGATGAGGCCTTTTTTTTAGCATTCTGACATTTATTGAGTTATGATATAAGTATGCCTGATACAAATATGAGCATCGACGATTTATACAATATTTTTTTACAAAGTAGCGGTGTTGAAACCGATAGTCGAAAAGTCGGGCCCAATTCACTCTTTTTTGCGTTGAAGGGAGAACGATTCAATGGCAACGATTTTGCCGCCGAAGTGCTTAACGCCGGTGCGCGTTTTGTCGTTGTTGATGAACCACGCAATCTGCCTGAAGGAAAGTATTATTTGACCACGGATGTTCTTGCTACACTGCAAGAACTTGCAAAAATGCATCGCCTTCGACTCGGTCTGCCGGTGGTTGGTATTACCGGAAGTAATGGAAAAACCACCTCTAAGGAGTTAATTCATAGTGTCTTATCAAAAAAGTACAAGGTGGCTTCTACACGGGGTAATCTCAATAATCATATTGGGGTTCCACTTACGCTGCTTTCTTTCGATCAACATACCCAGATTGGAATTGTTGAGATGGGAGCCAATCATCCCGGAGAGATAGCAATGCTTTGTGAAATTGCGATGCCCGATTGCGGCTTGATTACCAATATTGGAAAGGCCCATCTAGAGGGGTTTGGAGGTTTGGATGGTGTTATCCGGGCTAAGAGTGAACTTTACCGGTTTCTCCAATCACATGGGGGTACTATTTTTCTTCATGGCGATAATCCTATTTTAACGACTGCAGCCGGGGAATACGATCGATTTATTTATTATGGCAGCGACGAAAAGTATGATGTATGTGGTAGTTTAACTGCGAGGGATCCATATCTTAATATTTCCATTTCATTGGGCGACGATCGATGTGATATAGAAACCCAGCTTGTTGGTGATTACAATCTTGATAATGTATTGGCAGCCGCAGTTATTGGACACTTTTTTGGTGTAGACTTGTCCGATATACGTAAGGGAATAGAAGAGTATTTGCCCTCCAACCACCGTTCTCAATTGGTTGCGGGTGTTTCAAATAGAATAATAATGGATGCCTACAATGCTAATCCAAGCAGTATGCAGGCATCCATTCAAAATTTCCTTCAACTCTCAGCCGATGGATTGCGAAAAGTAATGATCCTTGGAGATATGCTCGAACTTGGCGCATATTCCGCTGAGGAACACCAGTCATTGACCAATTTTTTAGGCTCCCTCGCAGGGGTCGATGTATACCTGGTGGGCCCTAATTTTGTGTCCACCTCCGCGGTCGGCTCTATTCAACGGTTCGAAGATGTGCAGTCTGTTTTCCGCTATATTTCGGCCAATCCCATAACGAATGCCCATATCCTCTTAAAAGGTTCCAGGGGAATTCAGTTGGAAAGATTACTGGAATTACTTGCTAATTGACAGGCTTTTCAACCTTTAGTACATCTGCGATTGCTTGTTCGAAGGTGTTTTTTTGTAGTGCACCCATGGCCATCTGAGGTTGCCCATCGATTGGCACAAATAGCAGCGATGGAATACTTTGGATTCCAAACATTCCTGCCAATTCCTGTTGGTCTTCGGTGTCAACTTTGTAGATAACAATTTTATCTCCATACTCTTTTTGAAGTTCCTCGAGCAAAGGAGCTACAATTTTACATGGTCCGCACCAATCGGCATAGAAATCGATCAGACAGGGAACGCTGCCTTCATATTTCCAGTCTTTGTTTACTTCGAAATTAAATACTTTCTCCTTGAAAGTCTCTTTAGTTAAATGCTCTAGCATATCAAACCAATTTAATTATGAAAATATATAAATATGATTATTTGTCAATACAATAAAAATACCAGAAGGAACGGGAGGACAATTTACCATGAAAAAACGTATTTTATTGTAATTTTGTCACGAAACTGACATGTTTGTCAGTTGTTTTCTGGAACCGTTTACTCTACTTGCCAGTGATTTTCAACCAAATACTAAGCACAAAACTTTTTCGGACCATTACAAATGAGGCTGCTGTTTTGGGACAACCTGTCTATCTTGTTGGTGGCTATGTGCGTGACCTTTTAATGAAACGGGCTACCAAGGATATTGACATTATGACGGTTGGCAGCGGAATTGACCTTGCCGAGCGGGTCGCAGCATCGCTTGGTGTAAGAAATGGGGTAACTGTTTACAAAAATTTCGGAACAGCCATGCTGCGATACCGCGATACAGATATCGAATTTGTGGGGGCAAGAAAGGAGTCATACCAGCGTGATTCCCGAAAACCTGAAGTTGAAGTTGGGACATTAGAGGACGATCAGCTTCGACGAGACTTCACCATTAATGCCATGGCCATATCCCTTAATTCTGAAAATCCCGGAATTTTAATTGACCCGTTTGGAGGCACAGCCGACCTGGAAAAGAGAATACTGCGAACACCAATGAATCCTGATATTACTTTTTCAGACGATCCTCTTCGCATGATGCGGGCTATCCGCTTTGCTACGCAGTTGGGATTTAAAATCGAGCCCGGTACCTTTGAAGCTTTGGTGAGAAACAGGGAAAGAATTGAAATTGTATCTGCAGAGCGCATTGCAGATGAGCTTAATAAGATTATTCTTTGTCCCAAGCCCTCGGTCGGTTTTATTCTTCTTGAGGAATCAGGTCTTCTGCCGCTAATCTTTCCGGAGTTGCAAAAGCTAAAAGGGGTTGATCAGGTTAAAGGAATTGCTCATAAAGACAATTTCTACCATACACTAAAAGTGCTTGACAATCTGGCACCCTATAGCTCTGATCTTTGGCTGCGATGGAGTGCTTTGTTACACGATATAGCCAAACCTGCCACAAAACGCTTTCAGGAGGGAATTGGCTGGACCTTTCACGGTCACAATTTTGTGGGGGCTAGAATGGTCCCCCAGATTTTTCGAAGGATGAAGCTTCCACTAAATGAGAAGATGAAGTATGTGCAAAAAATAGTTGAATTACATATGCGTCCAATGGCTTTGGTGGAAGAGGAAGTGACCGATTCAGCGGTTCGGCGCCTGCTGTTTGATGCCGGCGATGACGTAGATGATTTGATGACTTTGTGTGAGGCCGATATTACCTCAAAAAATGCTGAAAAAGTAAGGCGTCATATTGAGAACTTTCGTCTTGTGCGTGATAAACTCAGGGAAATTGATGAGAAAGATGCCATTCGTAATTTTCAACCTCCTGTGAGTGGGGAAGAGATTATGGCCACTTTCGGCATAGCTCCTGGTCGGGAAGTCGGGATTATCAAAACCGCTATTAAAGATGCAATTCTCGATGGCGAAATTGAAAACAGCCATGATGCAGCCTACCAGCTTATGCTGCGCAGAGGAGAAGAGCTTGGCCTGAGACCTACCTTGTAACCACCTCTGAGCGAGAATTATTTACCTCTTTTGCAATACTTTTCAGGGAGTTTTGGTTGCAGAAATCAACAAACTGTTTACAATCTACTTTATGTTGACAAAGTCTTTTTCAGGCAGGTCGGTCGACCGCTGGTTGGTTATGCTTTAAGCTGAGGCTTAACTAATCAGCAAGTAATCAGACTTAAAGAGTTTTTCGGGGCATTCGGCTTTGCTTTTTTGAACAGGCATGGAGCTTAATTATTTTGAATCATTCTAAAAAAGATATAATTTCACCTCAAATTTTTCTATATATATATGAGACTTATCTGGAATTACTTGACATCAATGTCGGCAATGGCCTTTATGTTTTTGGTCTTTGCCTTTGCTATGGGTGTTGCCACCTTTATTGAAACTGGGTATGGCACGCCTGCCGCACGGGTGTTGGTTTACAACGCCTGGTGGTTTGAACTGCTTATGCTATTGCTGGCCATTAATCTGGTCGACAATCTCTTAAAATACAAGCAATATAAGCGGAACAACCTAACCATGTTTACCTTCCACATATCCTTCCTGGTTATATTGATTGGAGCGGCCGTAACCCGCTATATCAGTTTTGAAGGAACTATGCACATTAGAGAGGGCAATACTGCCTCACACATCTTGTCGTACGACAACTACCTTTACGCTCAATTTGGCGATGATGCCGAGGTTAGCAAGGTGGAATTCTCTGAGCTTACGCCAAAACGTTACCGGTCTAAACTCACTTCAGGCGGGGAAACACTATCCCTGACATCGGTTGGATATATAACAGATGCAGTACGTACCCCCATTCCTTCAGATGCCGGATCGCCTGCAGTTGATTTTGTTTTGAGTGGTCCTGGTGGATCGGGCATGTCGAGTTACGTGGTTGCACAGGGCAATCTACTCCGTTTTAATGCCTTTTCGATTGGATTCGAATCTTCCGATCGGGCTGATTTTCATTTATTTATGAATGACAGTCAGCTAAGTATGGTAGCGCGTGAAGCTGTTACTCAAATGGCAATGGGAGCCGAGGAGGGATTGGTTATACCTGCGGGTGATACCATTGCCTTGTTTCCCATGAACATTTACAATTTTGGTTCAACCCGATTTCTGGTTCGTAATTTTTACGAAAAAGCGATTTTTTCAGCTGCAAAAAGCACCCAGGGTAGAACCGGAGAGAATGCTATAGTACTTAAAGTTACCGACGGACGGAATGAGCGTATTATTCCGATTTTTGGTATTCCAGGTTATGAAATGGATACCATTACCTACGACTGGCATGGGAAAACGCTGAAACTGGCATATGGCTCTAAAAAGCTCCCAATACCATTTTCATTGCATCTGCGCGAATTTCAGCTCGACCGCTATCCAGGGTCAGATTCTCCTGCATCTTATGCATCGGAGGTGACCCTTATTGACGATGAAAATGGTGTTCGACGGGATTTGAGAATTTTCATGAACAGTACTATGATTTATGGAGGATACAAATTTTTTCAATCATCTTACGATCAGGACGAACAGGGTACTATTTTGTCGGTTAATCATGACTTTTGGGGTACATGGATTACCTATCTTGGATATTTCTTACTTACCATCGGAATGATTCTTTCTTTGATTAATCCACACTCTCATTTTCAGAATCTTGCCCGCAGGCTCAAAAAGATATCGACCGGCAGTTTGATGCTGTTGCTCCTCACCCTGGGAATGTCGCTACCTGCAAAGGCACAGCCTGGCAGCGCCGCACATATACCAGTTATTGACAGCGACATTGTTGCTGCTTTTAGTAATCTATGGGTTCATAGCCCGGATGGTCGAATCGAACCAGTAAGCACCCTCTCGAGCGACATTGTAAGAAAACTCTCACGTAAGCAAAAGGTATACGGCCGGTCTTCAGATGAGGTTCTGTTGAGTATGATGCTCTATCCCGAATCATGGCAGAGACTGCCCATGCTTAAAATTTCAAACAAGGCGCTTGCCACAACTTTGAATGCCAACGGGTCGTATATTTCTCTTGTTGACCTTTTCGATTCCAATGGCAACTATCGGCTTACTGAACAGGTTCAGACGGCCTACGGTAAGAATCCTGCTATGCGCAACCGGGTTGAGAAAGAGTATATTTACCTGGATGAAAAGGTAAACATTAGTTTTTTGATATTCAGAAACAACCTGATTACCATTTTTCCAACGCCCGACAGCACTGAGCCATGGATGTATCCCGGGGTTCGTGCTCAAGGGATAGAGGCAGGTGACTCCATGTTTGTGGCTTCGGGCATTGATGTGTTCAAGCAATTTGTAATGGAGGGTAATAAAACTGGCGCCCTTGAGGTTCTTCGTGCCGTTAGCATGTATCAATCCAAATATGCGTCTGATATTTTACCTACCGAGAATCAGAAAAAGGCAGAAAGATTGTACAACAATGTCAATCCTTTTCAACGTGTTTTCCCTTTCTATCTGGCCTTTGGTTTTATACTACTATTCATTCTTTTTGTAAATATCTTTAGAATGAAGCCGATTAATCCGTGGTTGAAACGTACCTTCTACGGACTTATTCTGCTCTTGTTTGTGGTGCACACCGCTGGATTGATCGTGCGTTGGTATATCTCGGGACATGCCCCATGGAGCAACGGATACGAATCTGTAATCTATGTGGCCTGGGCATCTATGCTGGCAGGATTTTTATTTGGCAGCAAATATCCAATGGTAGTGGGTACCGCTTCCGTATTTGCAGGCATTTCGCTTTTTGTGGCTCACCTTAGCTGGATGAATCCCGAAATAACACCGCTGGTGCCTGTGCTCAACTCCTATTGGTTAACCATTCATGTCTCTGTGATAACAGCCAGTTATGGTTTTATTGGCCTTAGTGCTTTCCTGGGAATCCTGGTAATGGTACTTATACTTATCAGAAACCGGATTAACATGGACAAGGTGAATGTTATTATGGAACAGCTCACTATAATTTCTGAGATGTCGGCAACTGTTGGACTCTATTTTCTTACCATTGGTACTTTCCTTGGAGGGATCTGGGCGAATGAAAGTTGGGGGCGTTATTGGGGATGGGATCCCAAAGAGACCTGGTCACTCATAACCATTGTGGTGTATTCGTTTATTGTGCACATGAGACTCATTCCTTCACTGCGCGGTCTTTACAATTATAATATGGCCTCAATTTTAGGTTTATTGTCGGTTTTGATGACCTATTTCGGGGTGAATTATTACCTCTCCGGATTGCATTCCTACGGGCGCGGATCGGTCGATGGGTTGCATCCGGCACTTCCGGCTACCCTGGTGGCAATATGTATTCTTATGTTTCTGGCGTTTATTAAAGACAATCTCTATGAAAAAGAGATGGATGCCTTAAAGCAGAAGAAAAAGAAAATTAAAAAATCGGATTCAAATACCGACGAAGCCAACGGATAGTTGATCTAGAAAAAAATATTCTATTCCCCGGTTGAATTTTGCGATTCAACCGGGGATTTTTTTGCGCGTCATCCACCTTCTTAATACAAAGCTTTATACCGTCGAGACAGGACTTAAAAACATACTAAAAGGTTGTTGATTATTGGAACATAAAACTTAAAACGTCGAAATATATTTCTATAAGATACATGAAATCAAATGATTATGTGTTATGTGAAATCATTTTAAATAGATAGGGGTCTCATTCGGGAGAGAGATTCCTTTGAAATTGGGCCACCAAATTGCTGTATATTTAGACCAATTTTTCAAAAACCAAGACTTATGGAACATAGAGTTAAAAGGACATTTGATGTATTGGAGCATGCATTGTCCAATTTTCCCAGACCCGACGCTTTAGGCGGGAAAAAGGGTGATAACTGGTATACATTTTCCACCCAGGAGTATGTCGAAAAGAGCCATCAATTTGCCATGGGTATGATGGCATTGGGGGTGTTGGCCGGTGATAAAGTTGCCACGGTTACCAACAACCGGCCGGAATGGAACTTTGCCGATATGGGTTTGTCGATGATGGGAGCAGTACATGTGCCAATTTATCCCACCATTGGCGAAGAGGAGTATAGTTATATTTTGACACATTCTGAAGCAAAGTATCTTATAGTAGGTGATGCAAAACTTTTTGAAAAGCTTAAACCGGTTGTAGCCAATGTTCCCAACATTCTTGAAATTTATGCATTCGAAGAGGTTGCCGGAGCTAAAAATTACGAAGAGATTCTGGCATTGGGTGCTGCCAATAGCAAACGCTTAATGGCTGAACTGGAAAAAATTAAAGCATCGATTCAACCGGAGGATCTTGCAACCATAATTTATACATCAGGTACTACCGGCGTTCCCAAAGGGGTAATGCTTTCGCAACGAAATCTGGTATCCAATTTTACCGCACATGCAAAATTGCACAATCTGGGTAAAGACCATAGGGTAATCAGTTTCTTACCACTTTGTCATGTATATGAGCGTAGTGTGAATTATCACTTTCAGTTTAAAGGTTTGGGAATCTATTATGTAGGTAACCTTGGTCAAATTGTGTCGGCCATTAAAGAGATCAAGCCTCATATGTTTAATTCAGTACCCCGTTTGTTAGAGCGGGTTCACGATGGGTTCGTTACCAAGGGCAAGGAGTTGTCAGGCATCAAAAAGAAACTCTATTTCTGGGCACTCAGGCTAACCCAACATTTTGAGTATAATAAGAAGTACAGTCCTTTGATGCGTTTGAAAATTAAAATTGCCGACAAGCTAATCTATTCCAAGTGGAGGGCTGCATTGGGGGGTAATATTGTCTATGTAGTATCGGGTGGTGCAGCATTGCAGCCCAACATCGCCAGGGTACTTGGTATGGCTGGTATGTGGAATCTCGAGGGATATGGACTCACCGAGACTTCTCCTGTTATTGCTGTAAACAACCCAATGACCAGCCAGATGATGATTGGCACGGTTGGACCGGTTCTGGAAGGGTTCGAGGTTAAAATTGCTGACGATGGTGAGATTTTGTGCAAAGGTCCGGGCGTAATGATGGGATATTATAAAGCTCCGGAAATTACGGCCGAAGTTATCGATGCTGATGGCTGGTTTCATACAGGCGATATAGGAACTTTCGTCGATGGGATCTACCTTAAAATTACCGATCGTAAAAAGGAGATGTTCAAACTGTCGGGTGGAAAATACATTGCTCCTCA
>DIUI01000037.1 GCA_002428215.1 Prolixibacteraceae bacterium UBA6162 | reverse complement strand
AATGCACGCTGGTCGTAGGTAATCAGAATCTCCGAGGGCTGCTGCGGATAGCCGGTATCGACCGGAAGCACCAGCCTGAAATCTCTGGCTACTTCTGCCTCCAGCCAGTCTTGTTCATTCAGCTCTCCGTCGAGAACAATCTCTCCGGTTGCTGCCTTTGCGTTATAGACAAAATCGCGGTTGTAGATGGAGTGAATTTTGTTTTGTGGCGGCAGTGAAACTTGAGCAAAAGCAGCGGTAAACGAGAAGGTTACCAACAGCAGGATGAGATGTCTTCTGGGCATGATTTTTAGTTTTTCCGGAATTTCCAAAGATAGAGGATATTGTTTTTGATGCAACCCAATGCAGNNTGATTATTGATAAGGGAAGGTTATTTTGGGTATAAATGGCTTATTAAATAGTTAACTGTCTTAAATTTGCACCCAGCAAGTGCAGGGCAAAATCCACAATTTGCTCCAAATTTTAGAGCATCATGCCTGTGCAAGCCAAATATATCAACCCGGCTTCCCCCGAGGAGGCCTGCAATTTGATGCATACTATGAAAAAACCCGATATAAGGAGTCTGCTTGCTAAAAAAGTTATGGTGCTCGATGGGGCGATGGGATCGCTCATTCAGAACTACCCGCTAACGGAACTTGATTTCAGAGGGACGATTTTTGCCCGGCATGGTTCCGACATGAAAGGCAATAACGACATTTTGTCGCTCACCCGACCAGATATTATTCGCGAAATACACCGGCAATATCTCGAGGCCGGCGCCGATATTCTATCCACCAATACATTCAATGCCAACCGGATTTCGCAGGCCGACTACGACGCTTCTGAATGGTCGTACGAACTGAATAAGGCTTCGGCAAGTCTGGCAGCAGAGGAGGCCGACAAGTTTACCCGCGAACAACCCGATAAGCCCAGGTACGTTGCCGGAGCCATAGGCCCTACCAATAAAACCCTGTCGCTTTCGCCCGATGTGAACGACCCGGGTTACCGCGCAGTAACTTTCGACGAAGTTAAAGAGGCCTACCGCGAGCAGACCGAAGGCTTACTCGACGGGGGAGCCGATTTGCTGCTGGTGGAGACCATTTTCGACACCCTGAATGCCAAGGCTGCACTTTTTGCCATCGAAGAGGTGATGGAGCAGCGGGGAAGTAAAATTCCGGTAATGGTTTCGGGTACCATTACCGATGCAAGTGGTCGTACACTCTCGGGACAAACACTCGAGGCATTTATGCAGTCGCTGTCGCATGTAGATCTGCTTTCGATTGGTTTGAACTGTGCTCTGGGGGCTGCTGAATTAAAGCCCTACGTAAAGGAGCTGGCTCAAAAGTCGCACTTTTACATCAGTGCCCACCCCAATGCAGGATTGCCCAATCAGTTCGGCGGTTACGATGAAACCCCCGAGATTATGGCCGTTCAGGTAGGAGAATACCTTCAGCATCAATATGTAAATATTATCGGAGGATGCTGCGGCACTACCCCCGATCACATCAGAGCTTTCGCCCGGCTGGCCGATAATGCCCGGCCGCATGCCATCAACCCCCCTACACACCACACCTGTTTCACCGGTCTGGAGCCCTTAATTCTAACGCCAGAGTCCAATTTCATGAATATTGGGGAGCGTTGCAATGTGGCTGGCAGCCGTAAGTTTGCACGTCTTATCCGCGATCAGAAATATGAAGAGGCTCTTGCCATCGCCCGCGACCAGGTGGAGAATGGTGCACAAGCCATCGATATCAATATGGACGACGCGATGCTCGATGCCGAGAAGGAGATGGTAACTTTCCTGAATCTGATGATGGCCGAACCCGACATTGCCCGTCTGCCGGTGATGATCGATTCGTCGAAATGGAGCGTTATTGAGGCCGGACTTAAGTGCGTGCAGGGCAAGGCAATTGTGAACTCCATCAGCCTCAAAGAGGGAGAAGAGCAGTTTCGTGAACAGGCCGAAAAAGTAAAACGTTATGGAGCTGCCCTAGTAGTCATGGCCTTTGATGAAAGAGGGCAGGCCGATACCTTTGAGCGCCGCAGGGAGATATGCAGCCGTGCCTATCGCATCCTTACAGAAGAGGTTAAGTTTTCGCCTCAGGATATCATTTTCGACCCCAACATACTTACCATAGGAACCGGACTGGAGGAGCACAACAATTACGCGATTGATTTTATCGATTCGGTTCGATGGATAAAGGCAACGTTGCCCTATGCCAAGACCAGCGGCGGGATCAGCAATGTCTCTTTCTCTTTTAGGGGAAACGATACTGTGAGAGAAGCCATGCACTCCGTTTTTCTCTTCCATGCGATTAAAGCAGGCCTCGATATGGGTATAGTAAACCCGGGAATGCTGCAGATTTATGATGAAATTGAACCTGCACTGCTTGAACGGATTGAAGATTTGGTGCTCAACCGGCGCGCCGATGCTACCGAACGGTTGCTCGATTTTGCAGCCACACTTCAACCCGAGGCCCAATCGGAGGAAAAACAGGAGCTTTGGCGAAGCTGGTCGCTGGAGAAACGGCTTGAAAATGCACTCGTAAAAGGAATTACCGAATACATAGAGGCCGACATGGACGAGGCAGTTAAGGTCTATTCCCCTGCGCTTACCATTATAGAGGGCCCGCTTATGTCGGGTATGAATGTGGTAGGTGATCTATTTGGAAGTGGAAAAATGTTTCTGCCTCAGGTTATAAAATCAGCCCGGGTAATGAAAAAGGCTGTCGCCCGGCTGTTGCCCCATATAGAAGCCGACAAAGGGAAGTTTCCCAAACCCGAAGCGCGCAAAAAGGTGTTGCTGGCCACGGTGAAGGGCGATGTGCACGATATTGGCAAAAACATTGTGGGTGTAGTATTGGGATGCAATAATTACGAGGTAATTGACCTTGGTGTTATGGTGCCTACCGAAAAGATTCTGGATGCGGCCATTGCAGAAAAAGTAGATATTGTGGGGCTGAGTGGTTTGATTACTCCTTCGCTCGAGATAATGGTGGAGGTGGCTCGCGAGATGGAACAGCGGGGCATGCAGCTCCCGTTGCTCATTGGCGGAGCCACCACCTCTAAAATTCATACAGCAGTAAAAATCGAACCCGAATACAGCGCTCCGGTAATTCATGTAAAGGATGCATCCCGCTCAACCCAGGTAGTGGCCTCGCTGCTGAATAAAAACCCCGAGTTTTTATCCTCGGTAAAGGAGGAGTATGCCAACAT
>DIUI01000124.1 GCA_002428215.1 Prolixibacteraceae bacterium UBA6162 | reverse complement strand
GCGGCAAACGACCTGCTCGCCTCGTTGAACGTTTCAATGGCTCCCTGTTGACTAAAAAAGTCGTGCTCGGTGGTAATTATTAACGTTGGTTTTGGTGCCCTGGCATGCAGAAAATCGGCATGATCGAGGGTGTCGGCCAGAAACCGGTAGGGATTTTGCTCGGCATCCTGTGGACCAATCGACTGAAAAAGCCGGCGGAACCCGGTAATGTAAGCCTCTGGTGCAGCAGCGGCAATGCGCGAATCAATAGCGGCTATCATAGCTGTTTGGGTACCACCACCGGAACGACCGGTAATCCCAACCCGTTTCATATCAACCTCCGGACGGGTTTCAAGATAGTCGATGGCCCTGATTCCGTCCCAAATAAAATAGTCCGACAGAGATCTGCCGGTCATTAAGGTCTGAATCCCGGCATAGGTGTGCTCAGCGGTAGGTCCGCCAATGGCCGACTTCCCGGTCGCAGCATCATAGTATTGCATGCGTTCGCCCTGTCCTAACGGATCGAAAGCCAGTACAATAAATCCTTTCCGAACCAGGTTTAAAATCACCAGCTGGTAGGTTTCGCTCCTAAATCCGAGTTCTGTGTGACCCGCGGTATATACAATTGCAGGGGCAGGATAAGGAACCGATTTGGGCAAAAAGAGTGCAGCCGTGACATAAAATCCGGGTTGTGATTCGAATATGAGTTTTTCAACGGTGAAGTTTTCTCTATCGATAGTTCCGGTTATCTGTGCGCGAAGAGGGGAACGTTCAAACCTGGTCAGGGGCATGGTCAGCTTCTCCCTGACCTTCTCCTGATAGGCCAGCCAATCTTCGGCGGTTGTATGTCTTTCTATTTCGGCAGCCCGCACATCGAGCCAACGGAATGCCTCATTGCTGATAATACGATAGAGGGCAGCAGAATGATTCTGATGAACCAGCCACTTTTGTGAGGCCCCACGGTAAGCATGAAAAACAGAGTGTTCCGGTAGTATCTGGGCAGATAAAAAAAGGGGGGCAAAAAACAGAGCGATTGCTGCTGGAAAATTCCGGAACATAGTCACCATTAAAGGGATGATGCACAAGGTTACGAAACAAAAGCCATATTTCCAACTTCAGAAAAGGGTATGCTTCTGTTCAGAAATCCGCTAATCCAACCATTTAGGAAATTCTCCAAGAGGCAATTAAATGCGCTCTGGCAATCTATCTCATGTGGGTGGCCAGCAGTATTTCAAGAATTTTTTTCCCGGCCAGTGCAACACTGGTTCCCGGTCCGAAAATGGCAACAGCCCCGGCCTTATGTAAAAACTGATAATCCTGAGCAGGAATTACACCACCCACAATTACCATGATATCGTCACGCCCAAGCTTTTTAAGTTCCTCGATTACAGCTGGCACAAGAGTCTTATGCCCTGCAGCCAGGGAGGAAACCCCCAAAACGTGGACATCATTTTCAACAGCCTGTTTTGCTGCCTCTTCCGGAGTTTGAAACAAGGGTCCCATATCCACATCAAAACCAATGTCGGCATAACCCGTAGCTACCACCTTTGCTCCGCGGTCATGACCATCCTGGCCCATTTTTGCTATCATAATTCGGGGCTGACGACCCTCCAGTTCGGCAAACTGGCGGGCCAGCTCACGTGCTTCCTGAAATTCTGACTTGTTGTTGGCTTCTGATTTGTACACACCTTCAATGGTTCTAATTACAGCTTTATAGCGTCCGGCTACTTTTTCGCAAGCATCGGATATTTCTCCCAGCGACGCTCTCTTCCTGGCAGCGTCGATGGCCAGTTCGAGCAGGTTGCCCTTTCCGGTGGCTGCACATTCGGTTATAGCTGCCAGCGATGCGTCGACCTCAGCCTGATTGCGGTTGCGTTTAAGCTGATTCAACCGCTCAATCTGAGATAGCCGAACGGCGGTATTATCAATCTCAAGAATATCGATAGGATCTTCTTTCTCGAGCCGGTAACGATTTACCCCCACAATGGTTTGGCTGCCGCCATCAATTTTTCCCTGTGTTCTGGCCGCTGCCTCCTCTATACGCATTTTGGGAATCCCGGTTTCAATTGCCTTGGCCATTCCTCCCAATTTCTCGACCTCCTCTATAAGCGTCCAGGCTTTGCGGGCTATTTCGTGGGTGAGCGATTCAACATAATAGGATCCTGCCCATGGATCCACACTCCGGCAAATTTCGGTCTCCTGTTGCAGGTAAAGTTGGGTATTTCGGGCAATTCTTGCAGAGAAGTCGGTGGGCAAGGCTATTGCCTCGTCGAGCGCATTGGTGTGCAAACTCTGAGTATGTCCGAGTGCTGCCGCCATGGCTTCGATGGTTGTTCTTCCCACATTGTTGAAAGGATCCTGCTCGGTTAGCGACCATCCCGAAGTCTGGGAATGGGTTCGAAGCGCCATCGATTTTGGATTCTGGGGATTGAACTGCCCTACCAGTTTTGCCCATATCATGCGGGCGGCCCTCATTTTGGCAATCTCCATAAAATGATTCATCCCAACAGCCCAGAAAAAAGATAGTCGTGGAGCAAAAGCATCTACATCGAGGCCTGCCTCGATTCCGGTTCGCAGATATTCCAATCCGTCGGCCAGTGTATATGCCATCTCAATATCGGCGGTAGCACCAGCTTCCTGCATATGGTATCCCGAAATCGAAATTGAGTTGAATTTGGGCATATGCTGCGAGGTGAATTTAAAAATATCGGCAATAATGCGCATAGAGAACCCGGGAGGATATATGTAGGTATTCCGAACCATAAACTCCTTTAAAATATCGTTCTGTATGGTACCGGAGAGCTGTTCAAGGGTTGCTCCCTGTTCGAGTGCGGTTACAATGTAAAAGGCCATAACGGGCAAAACGGCTCCATTCATGGTCATCGAAACCGACATCTTATCGAGTGGAATCTGGTCGAACAGTATTTTCATATCTAAAATACTGTCGATGGCTACACCCGCCTTTCCAACATCTCCAACTACCCTCGGATGATCGGAATCGTATCCACGGTGTGTTGCCAGATCGAAAGCAACAGACAAACCCTTCTGTCCGGCAGCAAGGTTGCGTCGATAGAAGGCATTCGAAGCTTCGGCTGTGGAGAATCCGGCATACTGCCTGATGGTCCATGGCTGCATCACATACATAGTAGAATAGGGACCCCGCAGATAAGGTGGAAGTCCCGCAGCATAACTAAGGTGTTCCATCCGTGCAAGATCGTCGGAGGTATACACCGGTTTAACCGGTATCAGTTCTGGCGTGGTCCATTTGCTTTGTTGCCTGATTTCCCCTGAAGGATTCTCCGGGGCGGCATTTATATCTATTTGCTTAAAATCGGGTCGCATGGCAGCTCTTTTAGGATGTAAGTATAATTTGCTGAAAACGGGTCAACTCCTGAATAAGGTTGGATCGTACATGTATAAAGTTGCTGATTCCCATTGCCTCAAGTTCTTTGCGGCACTCGGGGTTTCCTGCAACCACAAGCAACTCTCCTTTCAGGAGGACATTGATCTCAGGCACCAGTGTGGCATATTCCTCATCTGAACTGCATAC
>DIUI01000133.1 GCA_002428215.1 Prolixibacteraceae bacterium UBA6162 | reverse complement strand
TTCCATTCACCGCTTCGTCCAGTGCTTGTTCAACTATATGATTTCTTGGGATATAGACGGGATTATGCGTGTCCATCAATTGTTTTGCCTGTTGTATTTCGGATCTGCTTTCAATGGCATTTTGCCATTTTTCAATCCAGAGCTTAAAATCCGGACTGTTTGTGGGGCTGTCTTCCCGACGAATCTCATGCGATAAATGCCGGAATGTATTGGTGTAATCCAGTTCCAATTTTTCCATTAATTCGAGAAGTTCGTCGACCAACCTGTAAAGTGCAGGATCGTTGCTTTCGATACCGATTTTGTTGAGCATTGTTCGGTAATATTTGGTATTCCAAATCTCATCAAACTCATCAATGGCAGATTGTGCAAGTTGCAGCGATTTGTCTTTATCGGGGTCTATAATAGGTAATAAGGCTTCCGCAAACCGGGCAATATTCCATTTAATAATTTTGGGCTGGTTGCCAAAAGCATAGCGACCGTGGGTGTCGATGGAGCTAAAAACAGTATCGGGATGATAGGCGTTCATAAACGCACAAGGACCATAATCAAATGTTTCGCCACCAATCGATACATTATCGGTATTCATCACCCCATGAATAAAGCCAACACGCATCCAGTTCACCACCAAATCAATCTGAACAGACATCACCTTTTTTAATAATCCGATTACCGGATTCTCCTCGTGTTGAATTTCGGGATAGAGGCGATGGATGGTATAATTGGTAAGCGCTTGTAAATCTTCGGTTGTGCCGTATTGCCGCGCATACTCAAAAGTTCCGATTCTGATATGGCTTTTCATTAATCTTGCAAGAACCGCTCCTTCATGGGTTGCTTCCCTTTGCACCCATTCCCCGGTTTTTGTTACTGCCAAACTTCTTGATGAAGGGATTTTCAGGTAATGCATCGCTTCGCTCATAAGGTACTCTCTCAGCATTGCCTTTAAGGTTGCTTTGCCGTCGCCGCCCCTTGAATAGAGCGTTCTCCCGCTGCCTTTGAGTTGAATGTCAAACCTTTGGTTGGAGGGGGTTACATATTCCCCCAACACAATCGCCCTTCCATCGCCCAGCATGGTAAAGTGCCCGAATTGATGACCGGCATATGCCTGGGCAAAAGGAGAAAAAGTGCTACCGGACCGATTCCCCAATAAAAATGCAATCATTTCCTCTTGATTCATTACCGGAATATTGAGTTCTTCCAGCAATGGACCATTCAGCAGCACAATCTCCGGTTTGCTCAATAAAGCCGGCTTTTGAAGCTGATAAAACCTGCCGGGCAGCGACAAATAGGAATACTCCAGTTTAAGCATCGGTTTTTTCTGCATGTCGGATGAGGTTGTTCATGTCGATGTATTCCAGTGCTCTCTCATCGGTTGCCTCGAGTAAGACTTTTGGGGCATAGCCCGCTTCAAAAGCTTCTTGCCACCTCAGGGCACATAGGCACCATTTGTCTCCGGGTTGTAGTCCCGGAAAATTATATTCCGGCCGGGGTGTAATCAAGTCATTTCCCCTGCTTTTTGAAAATTGCAGAAATTCCGCAGTAACAATCGCACATACCACATGCTTGCCGTTATCTTCCCGGTTGGTTCTGCAAAATCCGTCCCTGTAAAATCCGGTTAAGGGTTTTGTGCAGCACAGTTTTAATGGTTCTCCAAATATGTTTTTCATTCGTATAAATTTTCAGATTTAGTTCCTGATTTTTCGAATAGGCTTTTGTTTTTCAATTAACTATCACGCGGAATGGAATAGCCATTTGTACATTTTCGGTGGGTGCGTCTTTAGCGCCCATGGCTATTTCATTGTTAACTCTTTTCAATATGTATGGATATCTCGTTCTGTTTTTATCTCCAATCTTTTCACTCTCAACAGCAAAATTCAATATATAGGGTCGATTCTCCACTTTTGTCAGCCTCCCCAATTGTCTCATAATATTGTTCTTATCTTGTTTTTATTAAAGTCTCGAAGGGCAGAAATTCAAAAACAGGGTAGGAGTCCCCTAAAATCAGCGATTGCCATAATCGTCCCATTATGCCATTCCCATCGATGAATAAATTCCATTTATGCTCGAAATACACTACGTTTATCTTATAACAGGATATTCCGGGAGTTGTTGACCTGCGAAACGCCCAAATTAAGTTGCGGCAAGAATGCCTTGCCAAAAGATGAGGTCTTGACTTTTGCAGGCTATTCCGACTCAACAAATACTTCGTCAGGAATTTCAACATTAATTTTGAAGTTGCTGTATTTCAGTGTCACCGTGCCGGATGATTTTTCTCCGGCTCTCTTTTTGTCCACTTTCAGGTTTCCGATAAACTTCATAGGGATATCCACCTGGCTGATCTCAAAACTGATTTTGGTTTCCACCGGGATCTCGTATCCCTGTTGCCCATAGATAAAGTGGAGCGTATAGTTTCCCTGATTTTGCGTACTTACTTCAAGCCGGTTGATGCGGGCCTGCTTTTGGTCGGTCCATGCGGTGGCCAGAACAAAAGTTGCCTTATCGTCGAGGGGTACTATCTTTATTTTATGGTTGCCCTCTTCTTCACCGGCATAAATGGCCACATGGTTCGTATTCAGAATCTCGTTCATGGTATAATTCAGGCCTTGTTTGGGCATTAGCACAAAACCTGTCGCCCTGAACCTGAATTTATCCGGCTCTTTATAAAATACCCTGCCTCGCTTCACCGGAATCCGAATAAAATCAACATCCACATCAATGTCTACATCGGCTTCGAAACTCTTAACGGCCTGACTCTTTTTTAATACCTCGGCCAGTAAAGCAGCGGCATCGGGCTGTCCGCTGACTGAATGACTGATTCCCATCAATCCAATAATTATAGCCAGACAAAACTTTTTTATACAACTCATGATGTAATATCTTTTTTGACAAAAATGGAAACAGACAGCAGGTAAAACATGGTGATGTGGCCTGCCAGCACAGCT
>DIUI01000143.1 GCA_002428215.1 Prolixibacteraceae bacterium UBA6162 | reverse complement strand
GAGTTCATCCAGCGGGAACCCAATCCGGGAATGCCTGCCTCGGAACCAACCGAAGCCTATGTGCTGTACGACGATACGCATATCTATCTGGGATTTGTAATGTACGATGATCCGGCAAAAGTTACAGCAAAAGAGATGGCCCGGGATATAAGCCTGGCCAACGACGATAAAATCCAGATCATAATTGATACCTATGGTGACCGCCGCACCGGATATTGGTTTCAGATAAGTCCGAGAGGTTCAATTGGCGATGCTATCGTTAGCGATAACGGAGCTTTTCTCAACAAAGAATGGAACGGCCTATGGGTTGGAAAGTCGAGAATTGTAGAGCATGGATGGGAGTGTGAAATGGCTATTCCGTTCAAAACACTGGGATTCGACAAGGCGAGCACAGAATGGGGATTTAAGCTGCTTCGAACAATTCAGCGCAAGCTCGAGGTTTCCTATTGGCCCGAGGCAAATGTCAACAGTATGAAGTTCCAGGTCTCGGATGCAGGTATTCTGGAGGGACTCGAAGGAATAACGCAGGGCATTGGTATCGATATTTCGCCTTACCTGCTGGGAGGTTTAGATTACCGAAATCCCGGCGAAAACAGTTCCAAACTCGATGGCGGCCTCGATCTTTTTTATCAGATTACCCCCGGGCTGAAAACGGCGCTCACTATAAATACTGACTTTGCTGAAACAGAAGTCGACGACCGGCAAATAAATCTCACACGCTTTAATCTTCATTTTCCCGAGAAGCGGGCTTTCTTCCTGGATGGTGCCAACTATTTCCAATTTGGACTCGAAACAGACAGAGAGAGTCCCGTGAATAAAATTCTGATTCCATTTTTCTCCAGGCGAATTGGATTGGATGGAAATAATCAGCCCGTTCCTATTCATTATGGAGGAAAGCTTACCGGACAAATGGGCGATTGGAATTTGGGGGTTATGCATATCAGTGATGAGCGGGGCGATGAGAATAAGTCTTTTTCAGTGGCTCGGGTTACACGTAACTTTGGGCAACAATCCTCACTGGGTGTCTTGGGTACTTACGGTAACGCTTTACAACCTAATGAAAACCTGCTTGCCGGGGCCGACTTAAAACTTGCTTCATCCACCTTCAGAGGCAACAAAAATATTTCTCTTTTACTTTTTGCATTGAAATCAACTACCGATGGGCTTGAAGGGCGCGATGCAAGTTGGGGGGCGCAATTTAACTATCCCAACGATTTTCTTCGTTTTCGTTTGGGGTATCATGCTATCGGTCAGAATTTTAATGCAGGTGTAGGTTTTGTGCCGCGTGTGGGTATCCGCCAGACTTATGGTGAGTTAATGTTAGGACCCCGTCCCGGAAAATGGGGAATTATGCAGGTGCTGAGTGGATTAACCTTTGACCATGCCGCCAATGAATCAGGTGTTACCGAAACCAGCGAGATTGTATTTCAACCTATGAAAGTCCGTTTCAATTCGGGAGAGGAGTTAACGTATCTCTTCTCGACTCAATACGAAATGTTGGAAAGGGATTTCAATATTTATAAAGGCACCATTGTTTCGGCCAATAACTACCGGTGGTGGCATCAGGGCGTAATGCTAAAATCGAAAGGTAGCAGGGCGCTATGGACCGAAGCTGCCTATCGCTGGGGTGACTTTTACAATGGCACACGTAAAAATTTACAGATTTCTGCCAACTGGACCGTAGCAGTCCCACTTTTTCTTGGAGCAAAGCTCAATAGGAACATTATTGATTTTGGTCCCAACAGCCATTTTGTCGCCAACATCTATCAGACCAGCATAAACTTTCTGTTTAGTCCGGAGATTACCCTTAATAACTACGTTCAATACGATAGTGGAACTGAAACCATTGGCCTTCAATCTCGATTTCAGTGGATTGTTAAACCCGGCAACGAGATTATATTGGTGTACAGTGCCCGTTATCTCGATGAAGGAGCGGGTTGGATAATGAACGATGGAGCAGCGCGATTAAAGCTGAAATACAATATTCGATTCTAAGTTAAGTTTACAGTTATTTAATAAACCGCATCGGCCTGATGGTTGTTGTGTATCTTACCGTGCACGAATATTTAATTTACTAATTTTACGCGCTTAATTAAAAGGAATGACGAATAAGAAACTGCCGTTTTCAAGGGAACAGCTCGAAGCAATTGCAAAGGTGCATCCAACACCTTTCCATATTTATGATGAAAAATCAATGCGTGAATACGCCCGGAAATTTAACAGTGCATTCAGCTGGAACGAGGGTTTTAAGGAGTATTATGCTATTAAGGCAGCCCCCAATCCCTATTTAATGCGCATACTGCATACCGAAGGTTTTGGTATCGATTGCAGTTCGATGGCAGAGCTCGTCCTGGCCGAAAGGATCGGAATGAAGGGAGAGGAGATCATGTTTACCTCTAACGATACCCCCGATTACGAGTATGCCAAAGCCAAGGAAATGGGTGCTATTATTAATCTCGACGATATTTCGCACATTGAATACCTCGAAAAAACGGTTGGTCTTCCCGAATTGCTCTGCTTCAGATACAATCCCGGAAGTCTGAAAGAGGGGAATGTTATTATCGGACATCCGGAGGAAGCCAAATATGGTCTAACCCGCGAGCAAATGTTCGAAGCCTATCGAATTGCAAAAGAGAAAGGGGTTAAACGGTTTGGAATTCACACAATGGTGGCTTCGAACGAACTGGATCCCAACTATTTCATCGAAACGGCCGAAATCTTGTTTACCCTCATTGCCGAAATCTCCCGTAAGCTTGGAATTCAAATCGAATTTGCCAATCTGGGTGGTGGTATAGGTATTCCTTACAAGCCAGAACAGCAGTCGGTTGATCTCGAATACATGAGTTCGGGCATCCGTGCAAAGTATGAGTCACTTATAACAGGAAACGGACTACATCCTCTACGCATCTATTTTGAGGTAGGACGCGTTATTACAGGTCCATATGGATACCTGGTTTCCCGGGTACTGCATCTTAAGGATACCTATAAGCAGTTTGTGGGACTCGATGCCTGCATGGTTAACCTAATGCGTCCTGCAATGTATGGTGCTTATCATCACATATCCGTTGTTGGAAAAGAAGGCGATCCGTCTACTAAGACTTACGATGTTACCGGCTCCCTTTGCGAAAATAACGACAAGTTTGCCATTGACCGTAATTTGCCTGAAATTGGCATTGGTGATATGGTTGTTATTCACGATGCCGGCGCCCATGGTCACGCGATGGGCTTTAATTACAATGGAAAACTCAAATCGGCTGAGCTGCTTTTACGACCCGGAGGTGAAGTGGTTCAAATTCGACGTCCCGAAACGGTCGAGGACTATTTTGCTACACTCGACTTTTCTGCCGCCAATAGTTTTCCGGTATAGATGCTTTTTGAAAGTTAATTCGTAGCCGGTTTCCGCCGGCTTTTTCAGCTTAGAGGTTTATGATTATAGGATTCGATGCCAAAAGAGCATTTGTCAACCGGGCAGGTTTGGGAAATTACAGCAGGAATACCCTGGCTTCGCTCAACAAATACTTCCCTCAGCACTCCTATGTCCTGTTTACATCCGAATTTCGCACCAAACTTTTTAAAGAGTATCCACTGTTTGATATTGTGGCTCCTGCAAGTCGGTTTTGCAGAATTTTTGGGTCTTATTGGCGCAGTTTCGTGCTAACCCGAAAACTAAGAGAACGAAATATTCAACTATTTCATGGTTTGAGCAACGAGCTGCCGGCCGGAATACATAAAACCGGTATTCCCTCAGTAGTCACTATCCACGATCTGATTTTTATGAGTTTTCCAATGTGGTATAAGCGCATCGATCGTCGCATATACCTCGAAAAGGTGAAGTATGCCTGTGCCAATGCAACTAAAATAATCGCCATTAGTGAGTCTACCCGAAAAGACCTGATCCGGCAACTCGATGTCGATCCTTCGAAAATCGAGGTAATCTATCAAAGTATTTCCGAGCGTTTCTTTTTCAATTCGGTAAAGGACTACAACAATGAGGTGCTGGCAAAATACAACCTTCCGGAACATTATCTGCTCACTGTTGGTACGGTAGAGCCCCGTAAAAACCATCTTGCCGTTTTAAAGGCAATTCATCGGTACAATCTGGATATAGCCTATGTTATTGTTGGCAAGGCTACGCCCTATAAGGATGAATTGGTAAAATATATCACCCTGAATCGATTGGGCAATAAAGTCTATTTTTTGCATGATGTTTCCGACAGCGATATACCCTCGCTCTATCAGCAAGCAACTTGTATGGTGTATCTATCACATTACGAAGGCTTTGGGTTGCCCGTGGTTGAAGCAATGGCTTCCGGTTGTCCGGTAATTGCCTCATCGGTATCATGCCTTCCGGAGATTGGTGCTGAGGCAGCACTTTATTGTGATCCAAATGATGAGGCGGGTCTCGGCCAGCAACTGATCGATATTATGGGAAGTCAGGAATTGACAGCCTCTATGAAGGAAAAGGGTAAAAAGCGTGCACAGTTTTTTCATCCTGAAAACCGTGTAAATGCTTTAATGAAGTTATACATGGATTTGGTACCTGAATGATAGAAGATCTTGCATCTGCTCTTAAAGTTCTAAAAGAGGGTGGGGTAATCCTTTATCCCACCGATACTATATGGGGAATAGGCTGTGATGCCACCAATCCGGAGGCTGTGCAACGAATTTACCGTATCAAACAGCGTGAAGATTCCATAAGTATGCTGGTGCTTATGGAGAATCCAGCTTTGCTTGACAGATATGTTAGTGAAGTCCCTGAAATTGCATGGGACCTTATTGAAGTAACCACAACTCCTTTAACCGTGATCTACCCGGGTGCAAAAAATTTGGCTTCCAATCTTCTAGCTCCAGACGGGTCGGTTGGGATTCGGTTTACCCGCGAAAAATTCTCCTCTGAATTGTTGAAACAGTTTCGCAAGCCTTTGGTTTCCACATCCGCAAACATCAGCGGTCAACCTGCTCCCGCCAATTTTGTCGACATAGATCAGGCAATCATCAATCTGGTAGATTTTGTTGTTCATTACCGCCGAGACGAAACAACACCAGCCAAACCTTCATCCATAATAAAGTTGGATGCAGGAGGCCGCATTGAAATTATCCGTCAATAATAGTTTTTGCCTCTCCCGGTTCCGGGGTAGGTGAATAAGTTGCCCTATTTCTGTTTATTGGCAAGCAGATCGCGAATCTCGGTAAGTAGTATCTCTTCCTTCGATGGAGCCGGTGGAGCCGGCGGTGCAGCGGGCGCCTCGTTTTTTCGCGTTTTGTTGATTACCTTTACCAGCAAAAATATAGCTCCTGCAATGATTAAGAAGTCAACAATGGTGTTGATAAAGGAGCCATAGTTTAGAGTAACAGCATCGGCCCCTTCGGCAGCCTTCTTCATAACGATCTTCAACTCCGAAAAATCGACACCGCCCAGAAGCAAGCCAATGGGGGGCATTATAACATCGTTTACAAGCGATGTAACGATCTTTCCGAAAACACCGCCAATAACCACTGCCACTGCAAGGTCGACTACGTTCCCTTTAAGAGCAAACTGTTTGAAGTCTTTTAAGATTCCCATGATAGTTCTTTTACTTTAGGTTTAGGTGTTGGTAAAGGATACTCATGCGTGAGTTCAACCAGTCAGATTTCGACCATCACTTAAAATATAACAGTGCGCAAAAGAGCACTGTTCGGCTTTGAGGTGTTTGAAACTCACCAATTGATTCACCAATTCGCTGGTATATAACCGACACTGGCTTAATTGAGCCTTACCAAAGGTACAATCTTTATCGATTGGAATCAACTACCTTTCCTGAACCTGCCACCGAGATATCGATTGAAGGGTTCCCTGTGTAATAAATGCTGCCAGACCCGGCGATTCGAGCATAAAGATTACTAATTGATTGAATATGCGCATTGCCAGATCCGGCAATACGAAGAGAAACAGCAGCCGCTTCATAATTTGCTGCCTTAATATTTCCCGACCCCGAGATTGTAGCATTGAATTCGGAAGCACGCGTTCCGCCGTCGATTAAAATATCTCCTGAACCTGAAATCGTAGCTTTAACCCGATCAACTTCCAGTTGCTTTATTTTTATCGAGCCACTTCCGCTGATGTTTAGATCAAGAATTAACGTCGATAGCCGATCGGCCAAGATATCGCCCGATCCTGAAATATTGAGCGCTGTAATTTCGGGGACTGTAACCTTAATTTTTACTTCTCCGGCATTAAAACTGCGGTTAAACCTGCTTCTCGATGGATACCGGATGATGAGGGTTCTACCCCTAACTTCCGTGATCAATTCATCGAGCGTTGATTTGGCTGCATCAATCTCAATGCTTTGCTGAGCTCCCTGTACTACTGTTACTTTGGCTGCTACCCGCAGACTAACTTCCGTAAACACCGGAAGCTCACGCACCTGGCTTTGCGCAAAGGCATTAGAGTTGATGAATAAGGCAAGTGCCAGTAAGGTCGCCAAAAATAGTTTTCTTTTCATGACAGAATTGTTTGTATGACTAACTAAAAGCTATGACGCACAAAACTTAAAAATGTTACAGCTTTAAAAAGTTTGTTGTCAATTCTATGGATGGTTGTCAGTGGCCACGCTTATTCATATTCAGTATCAGTATCCAGCAATCCTTCGGGGATTTTTAGGGTTATGCACTTTTCTGTCTCATTTACATGAACAAGGAGATCACTGTGGTAGGGAACGAGCGCCGTGGTACCTTCGTGGTCAATGGTGAGTACAATATTGCCGGAGTAGTCATCGATATGCATAATGGTGCCTGAAAGCTGTCCGTCTTCACTATGAATGGTGAACCCTGCCCAACTGTGGATTCCTGTCGGTGCTGTATCCGGATTACCATCTTGTTGCAGGATATAAACTTTTCTGCCTACCAACTGACGGGCTTTGGGGGCCTGGTCTATCCATTTAAGTTTTACGATTGCCGATTTTGCAGTGGTAATGCGCATTCCATCTTCCTCAACAGGCCAAGGAATCAGAATACCGTCGGTATCAATCAAAATTAGGCGGATCTCCTCAAGAATGACTTCCCATTCCGGTTCGAATGTAAGAGATACCGCACCTGAGATACCATGTACTTTTTGCACATAGCCAATTTCAACAACTGTATCGCGGGGGAAAGTGTCCATGGTAGGGTAGAATCTAAATTTATTTTCGAGCTTAAGGTTACAAAAAAAAAGCCACCCTTCGCAGAGTGGCTTTTACTATCTTTTAGGTCAACCCTGAACAGTTTCTACTGTTTCTCTTCACCTTCGGCGGGTGCTTCCTCTACGGGTGCAGCAGCCTCTTCAGCCGGAGTTTCCACTTCTGGTTCAGCAGCTTCCACAACTACTTCTACAGCAGCTTCAGTTACCTCTTCTTCAGTTGTTTCCACTTCAGCAACTACCTCTGCAACAGCTGTTTCTACTTCAGCAACTTCAGCTTCAGCTTCAGGAGCTTCCTCCACAGTTACAGCATTGGCCGCATCCTGTGCAGCTTTTGCCTCAGCCGCAAGTGCGGATGCTTTGGCAGCAATAGCTTTGGTGCGGGATTCGTTTACTTTGGCTTCAGATTCGAGCTGTTCGCGTCGCAGTTTGTCGCTAATAGTCGAAAGCATGTTCTTTTTAGCCTGAATTCTGGCTTCTTTTTCATTTAACCAAA
>DIUI01000043.1 GCA_002428215.1 Prolixibacteraceae bacterium UBA6162 | reverse complement strand
GTCCAATTAAGCTCCTTTCCTGCCAAATCACGCGATCCTGGAACATAGCGTTGCTTAACGCTGTTTTCGTATGCTTCAGTATCAATTCCGGAACCATCAAAAATAAGGTTCGCCACCCGGTTGGTAACCGTGAAAACCGGTATCGATCCACGCAAGGTATCACCGGGCAGTGTAAGCCTTTTGTCATAATAGGACGACAGGCGATGGTCGGCTTCGTAATAGGCACCCTTTACCGGATAAGGGCTGTTGGCCGCCCAGCTAAGTGCCGGATTGGCTGTAGAATTTACGAGCACCACAGCCAATGCGCCTAACTCTTCGGCTTTTGTTATTTTATTTCTTTCGGATGAGAACCTGCCACTTAAAGGAAAGAGCGGACTGAATTTTTTAAAAGCAGCTGAGGTTGAGTCGCGGTGTCCCGGAAAACCAGCAAGAATAACCACTATTTTCCCCTTAATGTCCTTGCTTTTGTATTCATCAAAATCTTTGTCGGATATACCATAACCCGCAAAAAAGAGTGGGGCAGTGCCAGCCGTTCCAACAGTAGCGGTTTGAACCTGAAAATCGACCTGATGGGTAAAATTAGTTCGCGAAGAGCCTGATGCAACGTGGCTAACTATCGACATCTCCTGCGTTGCCCCCTGTGCATATTCCATTAAAGCCATGTTTTGAAAGTAGGACCTTACCCTTTCAGGCCGGCGTCCCTGACGCATCTCCTCGCGGCTGGGCATTATGGTTTCGTAATCGCCATAAGGCGCAATCCCGAAGACCTTGAACATAGAGGCGATGTAGTCGGAGGCTATAAATGCGCCTTTGGCTCCTGCCTGCCGGCCCTCCATCCAATCGGAGGCCAAAAACTCAAGTTGACCCTGAATAGAGGAGTGGGTAATGGCAGAATACCCCCGATCCTTCGCACTCTGCGCCGGAGAAATCAGGCTAAAAGCCATCAGTAGAACAGCAAAAAACAGTTTTTTCATAGTATTAAAAAGGTTTATAATTGAACTTCCAGTTGCATTGACCCACGGAATTACTGCAGGGTTTAATCATCGGTTGGTAATTCAGCGAAAGGCAAGGGCGAAGCATTCAATCCGCGGGGCCAACTTAATAAAATATTATCAGAATGGCAGGGGGTTATGAGTTAATCCTTATTTTTAACAGAAAAAAACCAAGATGACAAACAACAGAAGAAATTTTCTAAAACAAGGAGCTATGCTGGCGACTGGTGCCGGTCTTGTTTCCGCCGGATGCACCCACCACGACCATTCTCATGATACTCCATGCAAAACACCCACCAATCGAATCGGTGTTTCTACCTACTCTTTTTGGCAGTTCAATGGACCTAAAGAGAGCGTCCCAATTGAGTTTTGCATCGACAAAGCTGCTGAGATGGGGTTCGACGGCATAGAGTTTTTGCTGGTTCAAATGGCCTCCGAAGATAACAGCTATTTACAGTCGCTTAAGCGCAGAGCGTTTCACGCTGGTCTCGATATTATGGGTTTCAGCACCCACCAGGGTTATGTATTTCCCGATAAGGCACAGCGTGATGCAGAAATTGAAAAAACCATTGGCCAAATAGAACTCGCCTACAAACTGGGGATACCAACTATGCGCCTGAACACCGGAAGGTGGCGCACTATTCAATCGTTCGACGATTTTATGGCCAACCAGGGTATAGAACCGGTATTGGAAGGTTATACCGACGATGAAGGGTTTGAATGGGTAATCGATGCCATTGAAAAGTGTCTGCCCACTGCCGAAAAATGCGGCGTAGTGTTGGGACTCGAAAACCATTGGGGACTTGGACGGACAGCCGAAGGAGTTATGCGCATTGTAGATGCGGTTGATTCTGAATGGCTGCAGGTTACAGCCGACACCGGAAACTTTTTGGAAAGACAGTACGAACAGCTCGAAATACTGGCACCTAAAACCTTTTTGGTACAGGCCAAAACCTATTACGGGGGTGGGAAGTGGTACACTCTTGACATCGACTACAACAAGGTGGCCGAAATTTTCAAAAAATCAGGCTACAAAGGTTATATCTCTGTGGAATTCGAAGGCAACGAAGACCCAATGACAGCTGTTCCTAAAAGTTTACAAACAATCAGGGAGGCATTTTCTGTATAATCCAGAGAATCCGGGAAGGATTTTGCGACTATCTGATAGGATTTTAATAAATCAATTTGTAACTTATTAGACGAAATCTATCACGGACCCTATGAAAGTCCTGCTGCAGAACATAAAGGAACTTCTTCAGACTGAAGAAGTTCCCCGTTTAAAAGTTGCCGGAGCCGAAATGGCAAGCCTCCCCGCAATTAAAGATGCCTTCTTGTTGATTAACGATGAGGTGATCGAAGATTTTGGTCCTATGGCTGATATGTCGAGGATATCCTTTGATAACGAATTGTTGCTTGAAATCGATTGTCGGAACCGTTTGGTCCTGCCAGCCTGGTGCGATGCGCATACCCATCTTGTTTTTGCAGCCGCAAGGGAGCAGGAATTTGTCGATCGAATAAAAGGATTAACCTACCAGGAGATTGCAGACAGGGGAGGTGGAATACTTAACTCGGCCCGCCGGCTCCACGAAATGCCGGAAGATGATCTCTATGCCGACGCCCTGGAAAGGATCAACCAGGTAATGCGCTTCGGAACCGGTGCTATAGAAATTAAAAGCGGTTACGGACTGAATACTGAAGATGAGTTGAAAATGCTCAGGGTTATCAGGAGATTGCGACAAACCACTTCGATGCATATTCGTGCAACATTCCTTGGAGCCCATGCAGTACCCGAGAAATACAAAGGAGACAGATCAGGGTATGTCGATCTAATTATTAATGAGATGATTCCTGCGGTTGCAGAAGAGGGGCTTGCTGAATTTGTAGATGTATTTTGTGAAACCGGCTATTTTACACCTTCCGAAACCGGAAGGATCGTGCAATCGGCAGCAGACCATGGGTTACTTGCCAAATTGCATGCCAATGAAATGGGATTTTCGGGTGGGGTGCAGGTGGGTGTTGCCCATCAGGCACTCAGCGTCGATCATCTGGAGTATGTTGGAGATCAGGAAATTGATTTGCTGCTAAACAGTCATACCATGCCCACACTGTTGCCGGGAGCTTCATTCTT
>DIUI01000080.1 GCA_002428215.1 Prolixibacteraceae bacterium UBA6162 | reverse complement strand
ATGAGTGCTTTACAGTCCGATTCGACCGACACATCGGTAGCCACTATTACCACCTTTGCAGGAGCCAACTCTGCCTGCAGCTGCTCTAACCTGTCGAGCCTGCGCGCACCCAAAACCAAACTGGCTCCCTGCGACGCAAATTTGCGGGCCAGAGCCTCTCCTATTCCGGATGAGGCTCCGGTAATAACTACAACACGCTTATCCATTTTGCGTAAGGTTTCATGCTACTGCAAAGATAAAAAAGCGATTAACTTTACACCCTGTTTTTAAACCGGCCCGAGCGATTTGACAAATTTTGCCGGTAAACCAGCACAACAATAGTTGTCCTCTAAATTTTCAGACATGAAACAGCTGATTTGGTTTCTATTAACTTTCTTGTTGCCCTTCAGTCCTTTAGCAGGGGAAAAAACAGTCCGAATAGCCTTCACTACCGATATTCATGGAGCAATTTTTCCGGTAGATCATCTCAACAACCGCGTGAATGCTCCATCGATGGCTTCTCTCCAAACCTGGCTTGATTCGGCAAGAGCAGTGGGACCCAGAAATCTGATACTGCTCGACAATGGCGACCTGATACAGGGAACACCAGCAGCTTATTTTGCCAATTTTGTTCAAAAGAAACCGTCCAATCTTTTTTCCAGGATATTAAACCACCTGAAATTCGATGCCGCTACGGTGGGCAATCATGATATTGAAGGAGGTCCTGAAGTCTATTATCGCTTGCAACAGGAATTTAGATTTCCCTATCTGGGAGGCAATGTTGTTCGGACGACTGATGGAGCGCCTGCTTTTCCCCCTTATACAGTTATTGAGCGGGATGGAATCAGGGTGGCTGTGCTTGGCTTGACAACTCCGGGGATTCCTAACTGGCTTCCCGCCATTTTATGGCCGGGCCTTGAATTCCAACCATTGGTGGAATCGGCCATCCATTGGACTTCGTACATTAAGTTGCATGAAAAACCCGATGTACTGATTGCTCTCCTGCATACAGGAATGGGCAGTCGGGAGTATCCCCCGTCGGTTTCCATCATCGAGAATGCAGGCCAAATTATCGCGAGAGAGGTAACCGGAATCGATCTTGTACTTCTCGGACACGATCACCGGCCGCGATCGGAAACGGTTATTAACCGCGATGGGAAAGGAATTCCCGTGCTAAATCCGGGAAGCGGACTGCAAAGAATAGGGTATGCCGAAATGGTATTTGATTCGGATACAGAACAGGGTTATTCGTTAAAGAACATCCATGCCCGACTGATTGATCTCGTTAATGTACAACCTTCGGCCAGCTACCTGAGAACCTTCAAATCCGACATAAAGGCAACCGATCGGTATGCCACAAGGAGAATTGCAAAACTTACCGAAAGGCTCGATGCAAGTGAAGTGCTTTATGGCAGTGCGGCTTTCACCGATCTCATCCACGATTTTCAATTAAAACACACCGGAGCTGATATTTCATTTACCGCTCCATTGTCAACTACAGGCAGTTTAGAAGCTGGGTGGATGACAACCACCGATATGTTCAGATTATACCGTTACGAAAACTACCTGTATCTGATGGAGTTATCGGGCAAAGAGGTAAAAGACTACCTCGAATTCAGCTATGCACTTTGGTTTAACACTATGCAATCGCCCGGCGACTATCTGCTTAACTTCAGAAAAGATGCTTCGGGAAGCGAAATCGTGAATGCAAATGGCCGACTTGCTTTGGCAAACCCATCGTTCAACTTCGATTCGGCAGCCGGCTTAAGGTACACTGTTGATGTTAGTAAACCAGCCGGCAACCGCATTACCATTGAAACATTCGAAAACGGCGCCCCTTTTGCCGAGGATGCCACCTACAAAGTGGCCATTAACTCCTACAGAGGTAGTGGCGGAGGCGGACACCTGACAACGGGAGCAGGAATTTCACATCAATCGTTGTCCGGTCGCATTGTCTACACGTCGGAAAGGGATATACGGTCTCAGCTCATGGATTATCTGCAAAAACGAGGAACTTTAACTCCGGAGTCGAGAGGAAACTGGAAAACAATACCTGGCAGCTGGGCAGAAAGCGGAAGGGCCAACGATCAGAAAATGGGATTCTGACCAGTATAAAAAATCACACATCCCTAACGCAACGGAAACCAAGGTGCATCATTCCCGAATCAGGCGAAGATTTCATGCGGGAAGAGGCACGATAGCCTGCACAATAAGAGTCGTTGCATAAAAAAGAACCACCCCGAATGCTTTTCTTAGGCACTCCGGGCTCCATAGGATCGTATGAATCAGCGGGACCTTTAGGATTGCTGGCAACACTACCCCGCCGAAAGGATTGGTAGTAGTCGTGGTGATACCAATCGGCTGTCCATTGCCACACATTTCCGGCCATATCGTACAAACCATAGCCATTGGCAGGGAAGCTGCCTACAGGAGAGGAGGTTGGAAATCCATCGTCGGCAATATTAAGATAGGGAAACTGCCCCTGCCAGTAATTTGCATGGCGGGGAGTAACACGTTCCATACCCCAGGGATAAACGAAATTGTCGTTGCCTCCGCGTGCAGCATATTCCCATTCTGCCTCGGTAGGAAGGCGTTTACCCGCCCATTCGGCATAAGCCGCTGCATCGAACCATGAGACATGTACAACAGGATGGTTATCCTTTCCTTCGATACTGCTCCCAGGGCCCTCGGGATGCCGCCAGCTGGCACCCGGCACCCAACTCCACCACTGCGCATGATCATTTAACGAAACCTGATGTTCAGGCACAGAAAAAACCATAGATGCCGGTACCAGCAATTCATCGGGAGGTTTTGGCGTTCCCGGCGGGAGCTGCTTCCTGATCTCCTCCCAATCGGGAGCGATTTCAGCGGTTGTAATATACCCAGTGGCAGCTACAAAAGCACTGAATTGAGCATTGGTAACCGGATGAACATCCATGTAAAAACTGTTGACTTTAACCCTATGCTGTGGAAATTCATCGGGCCGCGAAAACTCATTCTCCCTTGCACCCATAGTGAACTCACCTCCTTCGATGCGAACCATTCGGCCGGCAAGCTTATCGTTTTCGAAGCCGGATGTTCCATTTGCCCCGGAATCATTTGGATTCCCGACAGAAAAACGGTCGGAAGACGCAGGCATGCAGACCGTTTCGGTGGCATTTTCATCTGCAGTGACATTTGCTTCCGTTTGCCGGGCAGGGTTATTGCAGCCGGCAAGGGTGAGGAAAAGTATAAAGTGGAAGTAGTATCGGGACATAAAACATCAATTTTTGCTAATATAACAATTTTGAGTATTAACAGACTTAAATATCTTTTTTAGACGGTTCTTATGCAATAAAAAAGATACAACCGACGAGCTGTTCAATGATTCAAATCCTTGTCTTATAGAATACTAGAATGCTTGCAGGGTAAAATCATCACGGTCGTTCAACACCGGAAATTTACTCCTGAATGCCTGCAGTTCAGGTTTTGAGAGCGTGAAAGTTTTATGGGTTGCCTCTTGTCCCATAAAAAAAACATCACCTTTGGGATCGACCAGTGCAGAATCGCCCAGAAACTGCAGTTGCATGCCATCGATACCAACCCGGTTAATAGCAGCGCAGTAACATTGATTTTCGAGTGCACGGGTAACCACCATATTCTTCCATACATGGTGGCGCGGACTTGGCCAGTTGGCCGCACATATCAGAAGGTCGTAATCGTCGTGGTTGCGGCTCCATACCGGAAACCGCAGATCGTAACAGATTATGGGCCTGATACGCCATCCGAGGTACTCCATCGTAACGCGCGTATTTCCGGGGGTATAATGCAGGTGTTCATTTCCCATGGTAAAAAGGTGGTGCTTGTCGTACCATGCTACCGAGCCATCTGGAGCCGCCAGAACAAAGCGGTTATAAAAGCAATCATCCTCTTTAATGATTAATGATGCCCCAATGGCAGCCCGCAATTGCGCCGACTGTTCCTTCAACCAGTATAAGGTATTCCCCTCCATACTCTCAGCCAGGTGCTGAGTGGACATGGAAAATCCGGTGGTAAACATTTCCGGAAAAAGAATTAAATCGGTTTGAGGCAACTTTTTCAGCGTAGCGCTGTATTGGCGCAGATTTTCGGCGCGGTCTTCCCAAACAATATCCGACTGGACAATGGTAAGGGTCAATAACTCTTTTTGCATAGGTAAGGTGAGGTTAAAACTTATTTATGACCATAATGCCCATTTGGCTGAAACTATCCATTCGCATCAATTCAGTTGCACCTTCCCCGAGCGAAAGGGTTCGGGTAACCAGTCTTTCGGGCTGCAATCTACCTAAAGCAATCATATCAAGCATAGTATTGTAGCGATGTGCCTGCATACCATGGCTGCCTAAAATTTCGAGTTCCCAGGCGATAATACGGTCCATGGGTACGACAGGCTGACGGTCGCCGGCCAGCATCAGTCCAACCTGAATATGACGCCCGCGCTTCCGTAATGAAAGAATACTGTTTAAACAAGTCTCCCGGCTACCCAGAGCATCCAGCGATAAATGTACACCTCCGGAAGTTATGGCCCTAACTGTGGCTTCAACATCAGCACACTCCCGGGCATTAAGGACTGCCTCGGCACCCAGTTCAGCGGCCCACTGCAGCCGTTCGTTGTCGATGTCGACTGCCAGAACCCGAGCCCCGGAAGCTACTGCAATCATCACTGCTGATAATCCTACACCCCCGCAGCCATGCACCGCTACCCACTCACCGTTGGAAATCCGTCCCTGATCGACCACTGCCCTCCATGAGGTTACAAACCGGCACCCCAGTGCAGCTGCGGTTTCAAAGGTGATAGTATCGGGCAACCGAACCAGATTTTGGTCGGCATAATCGATGGCAACATATTCGGCAAATGATCCCCAAGCTGTAAAACCCGGCTGAAACTGATGATCGCAAACCTGCTGATTGCCGCTCATACACTGATGGCATTTACCGCATCCTCCCACAAAAGGTACGGTTACGCGATCGCCCGGTGTAAAATTTGTAATTCCTTGACCGATTTCCACAATCGTACCCGAAAGTTCATGGCCGGGAACATGGGGTAACACAATATCGGGATCGTGCCCCATCCAGCCATGCCAATCGGAACGGCACAATCCGGTTGCACCCACCTTAACAATTACACTTCCAGGTTTACACACAGGATCGGAAACTTGTTCCACGGAAATCTCTCCGCCAAATGCACGAAAGATGGCTGCACGCATAAGATTTAATCTTCAGTTGTAAAAAGCTCCGGATTCTTCCCCACAACGCCAAGGTCCCGGTAGTATGCCTTCATGCGTTTAAGATCGCTTTTGGCATCATTGGTAATTTCAAAAGTATCGTACCATCCGATACGCTTCCGGCCCCAGTCGAAAAATGCCAGATAGACTGTTGCACCCGATGCACGGGCAATGATATGAAACCCGGCCTTCCACTCGCGGGTAAGTTTTCGGGTACCCTCGGGGGTAATGGCCAGGTGTAGCGTATCACGCTGTTCAAATTCACGCAACAGCTGCTTTAAAAGTGAAGAACCTTTAGATCGGTCGACCGGCAAACCACCCATAGCCCGAAGTAATTTTCCGAGTGGCCAGAAAAACAGCTCTTTTTTAACCACAATATTGGCAACACCACCGATGGAGGTATAATAGATCCAGGAAATTACAAAATCCCAGATACTGGTATGGGGAACGCCAATGATAATTGCTTTTTTGGCGGGGGCTACGCCGCTAACAACTTGCCAGCCCATCCATTTCAGCAGGAGTTTACAGATTTTTTGCAACATAATTAGTCAATGTAGTTGATTTCAAAATGAGTAGCTCTGGCAAATTGCCTGAGTAATCCGACCGCATAATCACAGGCCGCCTCGAGGGTTTCGTTCGCTCCAAAACCGATTACAATCATAAGGAAAATTTGGGTATTTGCTTCTACAGCAGTTCGCTCCGAATCACTGGTAGGCGTCCCAAAAGCACCCAAATCATCGCGAAAAACCGGCAAATTCTCAATATTAAGTTCACCTCTGCCTATTCCGGTGTAGGGTTCGTTGGCCGCACCAAGCCCCATAACAATATTACCCGATATTGCATCTGCATCATAGCCTCCAATGGAAAAGCCATAAGTAATAGAGACCAGATTCAGCAAATCGACAACATTGTTGATGCGGTAGAGTGATTTTTCCTTAACAACACGTCGAATAAGGGCTTCGGCCGAAAGCCTGTAACGTGCCGGATCTTTTCCCGATGCCTTATAGGCAACGCGGGATGCCCGAATAACAGGCATTGAATTGATTTGGTCGATCTGAAGTGATTTTCCCAGAAATGCACATTGATCCTCTACAAGGAACCACAACTCCTCAGAGGAGGGTTCTACAACAACGCGACATTGTATGCATCCCAACCTAAGCGAAGGCACCCGCTCTTTTAAAACAGGGGCAATTGAAATCATAATTGGCCGATCTGGTTTTTATTCAAATGTTCGACATAAAGCCGTCGTCAAATTTAACAAGGAATCTGAAACCAGCCTACTGATTCCCTGCTTAAATAAGTTAAAAGAGAAACAGGCACGTAGCCTGTTTCTCTTTTATTTTCGATGCAAACACCCGAAGGCGTTTGTACTCGAGTACACAAAGTTAACCTATACGGCTCTTTTGAGTCCTTAGAATCAATATTCGTCTTCGTTAAAGAAAAAATCGTCCTTGCTGGGATAGTCGGGCCAGATATCTTCGATACTCTCGTATATCTCACCCTCATCTTCAATCTCCTGCAGATTCTCTATTACCTCCAACGGGGCTCCTGAGCGGATTGCAAAATCAATGAGCTCATCTTTGGTTGCTGGCCAGGGAGCATCTTCCAGTTTCGATGCAAGTTCTAATGTCCAATACATAATATATGTGTTCAAAAAGGTTAAAAACTCCTTTTTTAAATTTCCGCGAATATAACAAAAAAACAATGTTTACACCCGAAGAAGGAAATAATTATTTATGTTCCCATAAAATATCGCCAACACCTTGATCTTTAGCGAATTTACGGGAAAGCACAAATAAGAAATCAGACAACCGGTTGATATATTGTACAATAACCAAATCAATTTCGGTGGTTGCGGCCAATTCAACTACACGCCGCTCAGCTCGTCGGCATACGGTACGGGCAACATGTGAATAAGCCGACAACAAGGTACCTCCGGGAAGTATAAAACTCTGAAGAACAGGAAGATCCTTTTCGAATCCGTCTATTGCATCTTCCAGAACTTTGATATCTGCGTCATCTAAATCCAGTCGGTCAGAGATGGGTTTTCCCTTTTCATCGGAGGCAAGTTTCGAACCAATGACAAAGAGCTTGTGCTGAATGGCAATTAACAACTCCCGCACATTCTCTGAACCGTCAAGGGCTACCATCAGTCCAAGGTATGAATTGAGTTCATCAACTGTACCATAAGCATCCAGCCGAAGATCACTTTTCAATATGCGACTTCCGCCAACCAGCCCGGTTGTACCATCATCTCCGGTTCTGGTGTATATTTTAAAATCCATGTTTAAGCGTAAATTGGGTTAGGGTTAATTATATCCGACTCAACATTTCCATCCTTCAAACGAATGACGCGGTGGGCATGCAGGGCGATGTCTTCTTCGTGGGTTACCATCAGAATGGTGTTGCCCTTGCGATGGATTTCAGCAAACAACCGCATAATCTCCTCCGAAATTTTACTGTCGAGGTTTCCGGTGGGTTCATCGGCAAGTATAAGCGACGGGGTATTTACCAAAGCCCGGGCAATAGCCACACGCTGCCGCTGACCACCCGAGAGCTCATTGGGTTTATGCTCTACCCTGTCGCCAAGCCCAACATCCTCAAGAATGCGCATGGCAATCTCCTCACGACGATGTTTCTTCTCTCCGGCATACACCAGAGGAAGCATAACATTTTCGAGTGCAGTGTTGCGGGGAAGAAGGTTAAATACCTGAAATACAAATCCAATCTCCTTGTTACGGATCTCGGCAAGCTCATTGTCAGACATGCTGCTTACCTCTTTGCCACTCAGGGTATAGGAACCACTGGTAGGTGTATCCAAACATCCGATAATGTTCATCAATGTAGACTTACCAGACCCTGATGCACCCATTACAGCAACGTATTCTCCGCGCGAAATGTCGATAGATACCGAGCGCAGGGCATGCACAACAGAAGGACCAACCTTATAGTTCTTGACTATGTTTTTGAGTTGAATTACTTTATCCATAATTTAATTTTTCTGATACATCAGTATGCTCTTTTCCCTTTTATTACAAAATGTTCCTTCTGAAAACGTGCGTTAAAAATTGCAATTCCAAAGGTATTCATCCTAAATGTCTGACTCACTCTACTGTCGTTGATCAATGCCTCAAAACAAAGCAGAGTTCCATTATGTTCAAGGTCAAAGAAAATCCAGACTGAATCAACCGCCCCCTGCTGAATGACAGTTTCCGGAGGAGTATCGAACCAAACCACCATTTCATTTTTGCGGATTAATGCAATATCAGTGCCGCTTTGGAACTCTGCCTCTATATCTGGCAGGCAGCCGGAAATAACCTGCATCCATTTATCTCCGTCAAACCCCGCAAGTAGAATACGTTTATATTTTGCAAACGCAGCTACCCGCATTATAGCCCCTATTTTGCGTTCAGGCAGGTCATTACTGCCTGTCAAACTTCCCAGAGTAAATCGATTGTCGTCTTTGGCGAACAACACTTCCGATACCAGCTCAAAGGCAAAGGGCGAATGAATGCGATTGCCCCGTGGATTGCTAATAATGGTATTTACTTTTGTTGCAGTCAATTCCTATATTTGCTGTATGTCTGAATTTCTCGACCAAGATATTAAGTTTTTACCGGGCGTTGGGCCAAAAAGAGCCGAATTGTTGAAAAAAGAGCTCGGACTGGAAACATTCAGAGACTTGCTTTACTATTTCCCTTACAAATATATCGATCGCACAAAATTTTATTCCATAAGCGAAATACATGCCCTTATGCCCCATGTTCAGATTAGGGGGAAAATTGTAAGGGCAGAGTTGGTAGGACATGGTCCAAAACAGCGACTGGTAGGGCAATTCAGTGATGGAAACGGTACTCTGGAGCTGTTGTGGTTTCAAGGCATAAAATGGCAAAAAGAGCAGCTAAAATTAAACACCGCAGCCACAATTTTTGGTAAACCGTCTGAATTCAACGGCCAGTTCAGCATTGTGCATCCGGAGATTGAATACGACGGAGATGCATCGTATGTAAAACCAGGATTATTTCAGGCACATTATATCACCTCCGAATCCCTTAAAAAATCGTTTATCAATTCGCGGCTGATCCATAAAATGGTGCTTCAGATGCTCGAAAAGATGGAGGGAAAGATTCAGGAAACCCTGCCAAAAATTCTACTGCACGGTTTAAAACTTATGCCGCTGGAGAAAGCTCTTCACCAGGTTCATAAGCCAGACACATCACTCGAACTTAAAAATGCCCGCTACCGGCTTAAGTTTGAAGAACTGTTTATCATTCAGCTTAAGATTCTGGGATTGAAACACAACCGTGAAAACAAATTCAAAGGATTGATTTTCAAAGAGGTTGGACACAATTTTAATACTTTCTACCACAATTTTCTGCCATTTGAACTTACCGGTGCTCAAAAAAGGGTACTTCGTGAGATCAGGAGGGATATGGGACGAAATATCCAAATGAACAGACTCTTGCAGGGTGATGTTGGCAGCGGAAAAACACTGGTAGCCCTGATGTCGGCGCTGATAGCAGCCGATAATGGATATCAGGCCTGTTTAATGGCTCCCACCGAGATACTGGCACAGCAGCACTTTGCCTCGATTACCCGAATGGTAAGCGGAATGGGACTTACTATCGGATTGCTTACCGGAAGCACGAAGGCAGCCGAGCGTAAGGTTATACACGAACAGCTTGCTGAAAACCGAATGAATTTATTAATAGGCACTCATGCGCTTATTGAAGACACCGTCAATTTTCCGCAGCTTGGGTTGGTCATCATCGACGAACAGCACCGATTTGGAGTGGCCCAGCGGGCTCGTTTATGGCAAAAAAATGAATCTATACCACCCCATGTGCTGGTTATGACGGCAACCCCAATCCCCCGAACCCTTGCGATGACGGTGTACGGCGATCTGGATGTTTCGGTGATCGACGAATTGCCTCCCGGCCGAAAGCCCATTCAAACCATGCACTTTTTCGATAACAAGCGGGCCGACTTATATGCTTTTATTCGTAAGCAGATCGAAGCTGGAAGGCAGGTGTACATCGTTTATCCGCTGATTACCGAATCTGAAAAAATGGATTTCAAAAATCTGGAAGAAGGTTACAGGCAGGTATCGGAGGTATTTCCGGATTGCGATATTGCTATGGTGCACGGAAGACTAAAGCCTGCAGAGAAAGAAGCAGCTATGTTGCGATTCAAGGAGGGACAATCAAAAATAATGGTTGCCACTACAGTAATCGAAGTGGGGGTAGATGTTCCTAATGCCTCGGTTATGGTTATAGAGAGTGCCGAAAGATTCGGTCTTTCACAATTGCATCAGTTAAGAGGAAGGGTTGGACGCGGAGCCGACCAATCGTATTGCATACTTTTATCCTCGTACAAAATTACTACTGAAAGCAAAAAACGCCTGGCCACCATGGTACGCACCAATGATGGTTTTGAAATTGCGGAGGTCGACATGAAATTGCGCGGACCCGGCGATATTGAAGGCACCCAGCAAAGTGGTATTGGGTTTGATCTTAAAATTGCCAACCTGGCTACAGATACCAAAATACTCGAAACTGCCCGCAATATGGCCAGCGATATTTTAGAGAAAGATCCGCGACTCGAAACCACCGATTATGCTGGTTTGCGGAAACTCCTCACAGATTCCCGACAGAAAACTGATTTTGAATGGAGTGTTATCAGTTAAAATTCAACAACCTTATTCAACAACGCACAACAGAATTGCAATGCTGCATAAATTATTCTGCCGAAAGAGATTTAAATCCTTCGCCCAAAATCTCTTTTGTGTCCATGATTGTAATAAAAGCATCGGGATCGATTTCACGGATATAACTCTCCAGGATAGCCAATTCACGTCGGCTTACCACTGTAAAAATTAAGTCCTTCTCCGATTCCGTGTACATACCTTGCCCTTTGAGGTAGGTTCCACCCCTCTCAAGATCGAACAAAATTTTATGACGTATCAGCTCATGCTGTTTCGAAACAATAAACAGAGCTTTGTTGTAGTCGGCACCTTCAAGGGTAAGATCGATGGCCCTGCCCGTAATAAAGATCACTACCCATGAATAGAGCGGAATAGCCCAATCCTGGAAGGCCAGCAATCCAAACAATACGATTACAGAATCGACATAAATCATTAGTCGACCGAGAGGCAGCCGGGTATATTTAGCCACAATCATGGCTACAATGTCAGAACCGCCAGAGGTTGCCCTGGATTTGAAAATCAGACCAAGACCAAA
>DIUI01000081.1 GCA_002428215.1 Prolixibacteraceae bacterium UBA6162 | reverse complement strand
TGCCTTTTATCTTATGAAATGGGTAACACCCTGGGACACACGAAAAAGCTGCATTCACCCGCAAAAATTGATTAACCCACCAACCCCAACGGGGTTGAACAATAATAGCCCCGGATTGCTATCCGGGGTAAGAGGCGTCCCGTTCCGTCTACAACCCCAACGGGGTTGAACAATGATAGACCGCCTACCGGCGAAAATGATTACGGCACAGCCTGTCCCGCGATAGCGGGAAATTGCAATTGAAAATCAGCGTAGCTAAATCTTCACCAGCATTGGGACGATACTGTCCTTCGTAAGCAGAGGTTCTCGAAGCTTACTATGTTTGACTCTTCACTGACTGGTAATTTCTTTTTACGAAAAAAGGCATTGCAAACTCCTTTGCAATGCCTTTTCGTGGAGAATATCGGAATCGAACCGATGACCTTTTGACTGCCAGTCAAACGCTCTAGCCAACTGAGCTAATCCCCCGTTTGTGGCTGCAAATATATACAATTTTTTATTCGACCCGAATAAGCCATGATCCCTTAATAAAGTTTTTTCAGGGTACAAAAATGCAACAACCACTAATTTCAATTCAGAACTCGTTTAATCAATACTTTGGATGCCCTAATCTAACAAACAATATCCCGATCCCTCAGAAAATTTATTTTTGCACTAAGGACAGCTCCGAAGGAAAGGGATGTGGCAATTATGCTGTGGAAGAATTATTTGGCAAGTTCTTAATCTATTGAATAATTCTTATCCAAAACAAACTATTTACCGCTCATCTTCCAATATATCTGCATTTTACAATACTTTCCTGTTCCTAAATTACATGTATACTTGTCAAAAAGGGTATTATTATTTTATTTTGAAATCGGGCATTTTGGTAAAATTTTTGTAGCAACCAATGTACGTGTATTCTACGATCCTAAGGTTTAAAAGGAGTTCTTTCGGTAGATTTCAAGAGCAATTTTATTTTTGGGTAAGTATTAACTTGTTCATTTATTTCTATCTTTATTGCCTTGAATTCGTTCAATTTTACATTGCTTTAACTCATAAATCAATAATTGTATGGAACTGAAAAAGTCGCCAAAAGCGGATCTTGAAAGAAACAAGAACATCTTTCTGATGCTCGGTCTGGTGATTGCTCTGGGCGTTGTATTGGGTGCCTTTGAGTGGAAAACCAAACCATCGTCTGTTTCTTCACTGGGAACGCTCGATTTAACAGAAGTCGAAGACGAGGTAATCCCAATCACCCGTCAGGAAGAGATTAAACCACCTCCACCACCTCCGCCACCTCAGGTAATTGAGGTACTCAACATCGTTGATAACAGTGTCGACATTATGGCCGACCTCAGTATGTTCGATTCGGAGGCCGACAATCAGACTTTTATTGATGTTGCCCCTGTTATTCATGCCGTTAGGCAGGAAAAAGAAGAGGAAGAGACACAGGTATTCTTCATTGTGGAAGATATGCCAGAATTTCCAGGTGGGGAAGCTGCTCTTCGCCGCTTCATCGCCACTACTATTCGTTATCCGCAAATAGCCCAGGAGAATGGTATTCAGGGTAGGGTGTATGTGCAATTTGTAGTCGACCGCGACGGTTCGGTTACCAATGCCAGCGTAGCCCGCGGGGTTGACCCCTCACTCGACCGTGAAGCCCTCAGGGTTGTTAATTCACTGCCAAAGTGGAAAGCCGGGATGCAGCGGGGCAAACCAGTTAGGGTTTCCTACACTGTGCCCATTAACTTCCAGTTACAGTAAAGACAAAATGATACTTTGTGCTCCTGTTCCGACCACGGTTCAGGAGCTTTTTTTATCTCTATTGCCATTCGAGTCAGATGATTGAAACCTCTTCGCCCATTGAACAAGTTGTACTGGTAGGTTTGATTACCTCCACCCAGGATGAGCGTCAGGCCAATGAATACCTCGACGAACTGGCCTTCCTGGCCGATACAGCAGGAGCCGTTGTATTGAAAAAATTTATGCAGCGACTCGACCGTCCGCATCCGGTTACCTTTGTGGGCCAGGGTAAATTGCAGGAGATTGCCGACTTTGTAAAAGCAACAGAGAGCGACACCGTCATCTTCGATGACGAACTCACCCCCACGCAGCTCCGCAATATCGAACGGATACTGCAGTGTAAGGTACTCGACCGTACCAACCTCATACTCGACATATTCGCCCGCAGAGCGCAAACTGCCCATGCTAAAACTCAGGTAGAACTGGCTCAATACCAATATCTGCTTCCCCGGCTTACCAGAATGTGGACCCACCTCGAACGGCAAAGGGGAGGTATTGGATTAAGAGGGCCGGGGGAGACACAGATCGAAACCGACCGTAGAATCATTCTCGACAAAATAGCCCGCCTCAAAGAGCAGCTCAAGAAAATCGACCAGCAAAAGGCCATTCAACGCCGCAACCGCGGGAAAATGGTAAGGGTGGCACTGGTAGGATATACCAACGTGGGCAAATCGACCATTATGAACATGCTCAGCAAATCGGATGTATTTGCCGAAAACAAACTCTTTGCAACCCTCGATACTACTGTTCGAAAGGTGGTCGTCGATAACCTCCCATTCCTTTTGGCCGATACCGTTGGATTTATTCGAAAACTACCACACGATCTGGTAGAGTCTTTCAAATCGACCCTCGACGAGGTACGAGAATCCGATATCCTGGTGCATGTTGTTGATATCTCACATCCCGGATTTGAGGAGCAGATCGAAGTGGTCAACCGCACTTTGAGTGAGATAGGAGCCGGTGATAAGAACACCTTCTACGTATTCAATAAAATCGACGCTTTTACCTATGTCGAAAAAGATGAAGACGATTTGACTCCCTCCACCCGTGAAAACCTCACCCTCGACGATTGGAAAAAATCATGGATGGGAAGACACAACTCTCCCTCACTCTTTATTTCGGCCCGATACAAAACCAACTCTGAGGAGTTTAAATCGATGCTGTACAATGAGGTAAAAACCCTCCACCTAGAAAGGTTCCCGTTCAACGATTTCCTCTACGAATATTTGCAAGACGACGATCTGGAGGAATAAGAAGTTTGACAACCTACCCATTCCAGATGTAATTTTCTTCGAAAAATAATCATCTGTAAACTACGTCATACCGGAACACAGCATTTACGCTGTCAAAATTTCGATCAGGCATTGCTATTCCTGTAGGAGATATTTAAAAAGACTATTTTCCGAATTTAGGATCCTCCTTGAGCAGATATTCAGCAATCTGAACAGCATTGAGTGCTGCACCCTTCTTAATCTGATCTCCAACACACCAAAAAGTAATGCCGTTGGCAACCGAGATGTCCTTGCGGAGTCTGCCTACATAAACATCATCCTTCCCCGACACAAAAAGTGGCATTGGATATTGCTTTTCTGCCGGCTTATCGACCATGGTTATCCCCTCGGCATTTTCAAATGCTTCGCGCACCTGCTCAACACTAATGGGCTGCTCGGTCTCTACCCAAATGGCTTCTGAGTGCGCGCGGGCTACGGGAATACGCACACAGGTTGCACTAACCTCGGCATCGGTGTGCATTATCTTCTTGGTTTCCCAGTTCATCTTCATCTCCTCCTTGGTATAGTCGTTGTCGAGGAAAACATCAATGTGGGGGATGATATTCATTGCCAACTGATAAGGAAATTTCGAAATGGTTGGGGCTTCCCCAGTGGCAATCTCCTTCATTTGCTGCTCCAGCTCTGCGATACCCTGTGCACCGGCACCACTTGCAGCCTGATAGGTGGCTACCCTGATCCGCGTAATATGCGATAACGCTTCAATAGGCTTTAAGGCCACTACCATCTGTATGGTAGAACAGTTCGGATTGGCAATAATGTTGCGTGGGCGATTGAGCGCATCGGCTGCATTTACTTCGGGTACCACCAAAGGCACATCATCGTCGTAACGAAATGCACTCGAATTGTCGATCATTACAGCTCCGTAACGCGTAATAGTTTCAGCATACTCCTTCGAAATGGAGGCGCCGGCCGATGTAAGTGCAATGTCGATGTCCTTAAAATCATCGTTGTGCTGCAACTCTTTAACTACAAGCTTCTTACCCTTAAAGTCGTATACTTTGCCGGCACTCCGGGCCGATCCGAACAACACCAGTTCATCGAGCGGAAAGTTCCGCTCCTGAAGCACAGTCAGAAACTCCTGTCCAACGGCTCCACTTGTACCAACAATAGCTACTTTCATAGTAAAAACATTTTTGTAAATTGTAAAGCTTTTCGTTAACCCAAACAGAGCAAAAGTACAATTTTGTCAAAACCCAAGCACAATGTACCCCATCATGGTAAAATTCTTAACATTGGTGGCAAATTTAGCCCTATTTTACAACCTTTCTGCAATTCCTTTGGTCTGCTCAGAAGTTTCAGGCCCACCCTTATCTCCATCGTCAAATAATAGCGTCAGTCAGAAGGTAGTCATCAACGAATTGATGGTTGATCCAACTCCGGTAGTTGATCTGCCCCCATACGAGTGGATTGAACTACACAATACCGGGGAGGAGACGTTAGATCTGTCTGGTTGGAAAATTGCGGTTGGCAACGCCGAAAGAACCCTTTCCGGAGCTTCGATCACCGCTGGTGGCTACTTGCTCCTGTGCACTGCAGCAGCAGCAGTTGAACTCAGCAGGTTTGGACACACCCTTGTTATACAGCTGCCTGCTTTGCGAAATAGTGGCAACCTGGTTCTGCTAACCAATGCCGAAGGTCAAATTGTTGATCAAGTCAACTACTCCGATACCTGGTACGGAAGTAGTGCCAAACGCAATGGAGGATACACCCTCGAACGCATCGACCCCCTGCGCAGCTGCGATGAACGCAATAACTGGAGCGCCAGCAGCGATCCTTCTGGAGGAACACCGGGTGCCCGAAACTCCATATTTGCGAACAACACCGATCAAACACCTCCGCAAATATTGCAGGCCCGGGCGGTGTCGGGCACCTCAGTTATCCTCATCTTTTCTGAATCCATTGAACCATCGTTACTCACAAATCTTACCAACTATGCCATAGCCGGTCTGGGCAATCCTTATGGGTTTGAAGAGCGTCAGGCTGACGGGCTGCTTCTCCATTGGAACCAGTCGATGGAATCCAACAAAAGTTACTGGCTGGAGCTTCAAAACCTGGCCGATTTATGCGGCAATCAACTTAAACAGCAACCGATTGAACTGGTCTGGAATACCATACTTCCGGGCGACATCATCATCAACGAAGTCCTGTTTAATCCCTTACCCGGTGGATTCGATTATGTTGAGCTATACAACAGATCAGAAGCTCCTGTCGATCTGCACAGGCTGGTGTTGGCCGGACGAGACAATCAGCTCAATCTACGACAATTAATTTCACTCGGTTCTTCCCCCACCCTGATGGCTCCTAAACAGTATCTGGCATTTGCCCTGCAACCCGAAGTGGTGGCGTCTCAATATCCTTGGGGTTGTGCAGGTTGCATAGTCAAACTCCCAACAATGCCAGCCTATAACAACGACAAAGGATGGGTTGTATTGCTTACCGAAGGCAACGACCTGATCGACGAGTTCGCATACACCGAAAAAATGCACCATCCGCTACTGCACAATGTAAAAGGCGTATCGCTCGAACGAGTAGACTCTTATGCAGATACTTATGCACCCGGAAATTGGCAGTCGGCTGCAGCCGATGCTGGTTTTGGAACTCCCGGAAGCCGTAATTCACAGATGAGAAGATTGAATCAGAAAGCCACAGTTATAGCAGAACCGCGGGCAATATCGCCAAACGGCGATGGATTCAACGATGCAATGGATATACGGTACACTACCCCCTCTCCGGGATGGATCGCCAATGCATGGATCTTCAATCTGCAGGGCCGTCCCGTCCAGCAACTCCTTCATAACCAATTGGTAGGCACCGAAGGGGTGTTGATTTGGGAAGCAAACGACCCTAATGGCGGACGGCTCCCCATTGGCCCTTACCTCCTGATGTTTGAGATGTACGACCTTCGGGGTGAAATTCACCGTTTTAGGGAAGCGGTTTACGTTACCGACAGCGGCTATTGATACAAGCATCAAACCACCCTCCGGAAAAATCAAAATCTATACCCGATCGACAGAGGTCCGTGTTTTGAAGCCAACCAGATTTAACTGGGTAGTTTCTCCCATAATTTGCAGTTAGACAACCTTTCACACAAAAATCAATCTGGAATTTACTACCTTTAGCTTCCCAACCATTCGGAAACATACAATGGACGCTCTCGAAAAAACACAACTGGCTGTTTACACCAAAATGGCTGCCCTTTGCAGTCGTGCTGAGCAATGCTCCCCCGACATTCGTAAAAAAATAACCGACCTTGGCGGCAATGAAGTCATGGTTGCCGAAGTTATTCAGAAACTCGTAGAGGAAAAATTTCTCGACGATGAAAGATACAGCAGGGCCTATGTGCGCGACAAATTCAAATTCAACAAGTGGGGACGCATTAAAATTCGGTACTATTTAAAACAGAAGGGGCTTTCCGACAGTATCATCGATTTGGGATTCGATGAACTCGATGAAAAACAGTACATCGACCTCTTGGTTAAGACCATGAAGGAAAAAGCCAAAACCCTGAAAAACAAAGAGAAATTCGAAAAAATGGCAGCTCTTGTTCGCTTTGCCCAAAGCCGGGGATTTGAACCTGAACTCATACACCGCCACATGGGAACGGTACTCAACTAATCCTCCCCTATTCGCCATACAGAAACCATCAACCAAAGAACAGCTTCACAAAACAGTTATATTTGTCTTGAACTGCCTATTGGGTTTCGCTAACCCTTTGCTTTCGTTCAGCTCCAGGTGATTTTCACTTATGCCTGATAATAAAAAACATGTCGGATTACCGGACCTGCGAAACTTAGGCAAAACCTATAACTACAAAAGCATGAAAGCCTTACTGCTGAGCGATTATCGTCAACTCGCCTATACCGAAGTTCCCGATCCGGTACCGGCCGACCATGAAGTACTTGTACAAGTGAAAGCATGCGGAATTTGTGGCTCCGATGTGCATGGATACGATGGCTCCACCGGCCGACGGATTCCTCCCCTGATAATGGGTCACGAAGCTTCAGGCATCGTTGCGGCCAAAGGTAAAGATGTGCAAAACTGGCAAGTAGGCGACCGGGTGACTTTCGACTCCACGGTCTTTCCGCTCAACGACTGGTACACCCTTCAGGGCCGGTACAATCTCAGCGATGGCCGCGAAGTACTTGGCGTATCACCGGGAGAGTACAAACGACACGGAGCCTTTGCCGAGTATGTTGCCATACCGCAACACATTCTGTATCGCCTTCCCGATAATGTCACCTTCGAACAGGCAGCCATGGTTGAGCCGGTGGCTGTTGCCCTGCATGCCATGTCGATTGCATCGCCTTCGTTGGGCGAAAGCTGTTTTATAGCCGGCGCAGGGATGATTGGACTTTGTCTGGTGCAGGTCGCAGCAGCAGCCGGCCTCTCTCCAATAGTGGTTTCCGACATTAATCCCGGGAGGCGTAAGCTGGCCGAGAGACTTGGTGCTGCCCACATCCCGGAAAACAGCGACCCACGCGAAACTATGCTGGATATGTCGAATGGACGAGGTTTTGACCTGTCGTTCGAAGCGGTGGGTATTAGTGACACTGTTCATCAGGCCATAGAGTTAACCCGTAAAGGGGGACGGGTAATCCTGGTGGGCAATCTGCAAAAAGAGGTACAGTTCCCTCTGCAGCAGGTGGTTACCCGCGAAATTGCAGTGTACGGAAGTTGTGCAATACGCGGAGAGTACGAAACAGCGCTTAAGCTCATCAATGAGGGGAAAGTTAAGGTCGATCCGCTAATTTCCAATGTAGCCCCCCTATCAGAAGGGGCACTCTGGTTCGAAAAACTCTATGCCAAAACCCCCGGCATTAACAAAGTTATACTCGTTCCCTAAACCGCGCTATGGTATGCATTCAGCAAAGATTTACAACATCGCCATTCTGGGTTGCGGAAAAGTTGCCCATCTTCACGCAAAAGCCATCGAAAACATACCCAATGCCCGACTTGCGGGGGTATGGAGCAGGTCGTCGGAAAGTGCCAACCAATTTGCCGCCACCTATAAAACTCAAAGTTACCAATCGGTTGATGCACTTATCACCAAGGAGCACGTGGATCTGGCCATCGTTTGTACCCCCCACCCTTTCCATATGGAACCAGCTGTAGAAGCAGCACAATGCGGGGCAAACCTCCTGCTTGAGAAGCCATTGTCGGTTTCACTGACACATAGCGATCAGATTATTGCCGCCTGTCATCAACACGGCGTGGAACTGGGAGTGGTGAGCCAGCGCCGCTGGTATGCAGCCGCAAAAAGGGTTAAAGCTGCCATACACGACGGCAAACTCGGCCAGCCCGCACTGGGTGTTGTTACCATGCTCGGATGGCGCGACAGAGCCTACTATGAAGCCGATGCATGGCGCGGCACATGGGATATGGAAGGGGGCGGAGTACTGGTGAATCAGGCCCCACATCAGCTCGACCTGATGCTCTGGTATATGGGCGATGTAGCTGAGGTGTATGCTGTTTGGCGAAACCTCAACCACCCCTACATTGAGGTAGAAGATACTGCCCTGGCCATTCTGAAATTTAAAAATGGAGCCATAGGCAACATAATGGTAAGCAATGCGCAAAAACCCGGTCTTTATGGTAAAGTACACGTGCATGGTACCAATGGGGCATCGGTTGGGGTACAGACCGATGGAGGTGCCATGTTTATTGCCGGAATGACGTCCATTGCCGAACCCCCGGTAAATGACCTATGGACCGTTCCCGGAGAAGAGCACCTGCTCAAAGCGTGGCAAAGGAAGGATAAGCGATTTTTCAAAACCATAGACCCTACGGTTCATTTTATTCAGCTTCAAATAGAAGATTTTCTACAGGCATTACAAGAGAAAAACAAGCCGGCCGTAGATGGTATGGCAGGAAGGAAAGTGGTAGAACTTTTTAATGCCATCTACGAATCGTCGAGGACCAACAGACCTGTTACGTTGCCCTATCTTGGGTAAAGTGCCTTGATTCTAGGGAAAACCGGTCTGAAATTCAC
>DIUI01000016.1 GCA_002428215.1 Prolixibacteraceae bacterium UBA6162 | reverse complement strand
TTTAAACATCCGGTTCCAAATTCCATATCAACATATTCATCCTCGATAATCGGAACAGAGCGCTCAATTAGTGGCACCAAAACACGCTTACCCTTCAAATGCAGAAACCGGGTATCTTCAGGATGCACACAGACTGCAGTATCGCCGAGGATGGTTTCCGGCCGGGTAGTAGCAATGGTAACAAATGAATCTTCGGAACCTTCAATGCGATACTTCAGGTAATAAAGTTTTGAATTGACCTCCTTGTAATTTACTTCCTCATCGCTTAAGGCAGTTTTAGCCTGCGGATCCCAATTCACCATGCGCACCCCACGGTAAATTAGACCTTTGTTGTACAAATCAACAAAAACCCTGATCACCGATTCGCTGCGTATTTCATCCATGGTAAAAGCTGTCCGCTCCCAATCGCACGAAGCACCCAGTTTTTTAAGCTGCTCCAGAATTATACCCCCATGCTTGTGGGTCCATTCCCATGCATGAACAAGAAACTCCTCCCTTGTAAGGTCATTTTTATCAATCCCGGCTTCACGAAGTTTGTTCACAACCTTGGCCTCGGTGGCTATGGATGCATGATCGGTACCAGGCACCCAACAGGCATTCATGCCAGTCATTCTCGCCCTGCGCACCAGTATATCCTGAATGGTATTGTTCAGCATATGACCCATGTGAAGAACACCGGTGACATTGGGTGGAGGAATAACAACGGTATAAGGCTTCCTATGGTCGGGTTCTGAATGAAACAGATTGCGTTCCATCCAATAGGCATACCATTTGGGTTCTATTTCGGACGGATTGTACTTGCTGGCAATTTCCATATAATGCAGATTACAAACTATAAATCAGGTCACAAAAATAAGCTATAAATGTTGATATGCCCGTGCTTAGTAGATAAGAAATCGAACCCTATCGACAATTCATGCAAAAATTCAAAGGCCGCCCTAATTCGGGGGCGGCCTTCTCACGACCATTGCTGGTCTCTGCTGGGGGTCACTCAACTTGAATTTTTCCTGACGAGCAGGAACATTGGTTGATATAATTCAAAAAGAGTGTGGGCATGTAAATAATCCCTGCTGTCTGCAGTGCATTCGTTCGGATGCAACAGCACAGAACAGCAGAGATTTGAAAACCAGGTGTACATAAATGAACACACCGAGGCGGCGCAAACCGTTTGCCAAGAAGCAATCGGAAACAACACGTGGCTTTGACGGTTGCGCCAATTGACTGAAATGCAAAGAGGATAGTGTCATATAGTGGGGAATACAGGTCATTACCTTTCGGTGAAGGCCAGTGCATTTCCCGGCACTATCCTCATAGGTGCAACTTCTATGAACCGAGGTCGTGCTCATTTTATTGCAAACCAAATGCATTTCAGCTATATCGTTAGAAATAGTCATGATTATGGGGTTGGTATAAAATTCAATAATCGTCTATATACTCAACTCGATGTAAAAATTCTGTTTATGATAAAATGAATCAACTCCATTCCAGAAAAACAGAACAGTTACAAATTTTCGGAGAACTGAAAATACCTAAGTATACAGAACTGCTAAATTGGAATTTATGAACTTTACTTTCATACAATTAAATTTTTAGGTTTTACGGTTTAGCGTTAGGTTTTGGCCAGCAAACGACATCAATTAATCAATTAACGTAGTTTACTTATGCAAAATACAACACTTAATTCAATTATACAAGACGTAAAATTACGTCATTTTTGCATAAAAAAGAGACCATTTTGGCAGCGAATCGCCACAACAAAACAAATATAAAGCACTATCTATTAGCCTACTATACGTTTTCGGCAGGAAATATTTCGGTTTAACCCAAAAGCATTCCTACAATCGTAGCCGACATCAAAGACGTAAGTGTTCCCGCTACAAGTGCGTAGCCTCCATAGCGGGATAAAAGAATCCTTTTATTGGGAGCAAGCGACCCTATTCCTCCAATTTGAATGCCGATAGAGGCAACGTTGGCGAAACCACACAGCATATAGGTAGCCATAATGACAGACTTTCCGGAGGCAAAAAGGCCAGCTGATTTTAACTCGGCCAAACTTATATATCCGATAAATTCGGTAAGAATTAGTTTTTCTCCTACCAAACGTCCAACCAGAACAATATCCTCTCCGGTAATACCAATCAGCCACATTAGGGGGGCAAAAGTATAGCCAAGAATAAACTGCAAAGAAAGTGTCTCGTACTTACCACCGGTTGCACCGGCAATTATCGAATTGAGCGAAGTCCATTCACCCACTTTCCCAATCACAAAGTTAAACATCGCGATGAAAGCTATAAAAGTAAGCAACATGGCAGCTACATTAACAGCCAGCTTAACACCCTCAGTTGTGCCATTGGTAATGGCATCTAAAACGTTGCTTCCAATTTTATCACGACTTACCTCAACATCGCGGTTTATTTCACTGTCGGGTGGAATCAGCATTTTGGAAAACACAATTGCTGCAGGGGCTGCCATAACAGACGCTGTTAGCAAATGTTTAGCAAACTCCAGCCGCATAACAGGATCGTCTCCACCCAACATAGCAATGTATGCGGCCAGAACCCCTCCCGCGAGCGTAGCCATTCCTCCGGTCATCACAAGTAACATTTCGGAATTACCCATTTTAGGCAGATAGGCTTTAATCATGAGCGGAGATTCGGTCTGGCCGAGAAAAATATTGCCGGCTACCGACAGTGCCTCGGCACCTGAAATTTTAAGCAGGCGGGTAAAAACCCAGGCCATAGCATACACTACCCGCTGAATAATACCAAAGTAAAATAGCAGGCTCGTTAACGCCGAAAAGAAAATGATGGTGGGCAGCACCTGAAATAGAAATATATATCCATAGGCGGAGGTATCCATAAGACCCCCCAATAAAAACTCACTGCCCGATTTGGTGAAATCGAGTACCTTTATAAATATCTGTCCGGCAAACTCAAACACTGCACGAACAAAAGGGACATACAATACCCCTACAGCCAAAACTATTTGAAACAACAACCCTCCGGCAACCGTTTTCCATGGAATGTTCTTCCGATCACGGCTCATAAGAAATCCGATTGCCAGAAGTACCAGCATACCAAGCAATCCCCTCGCAATAGTGACTCCGGTGAAAGGCGTAGTTCGGGTTTTAGCAGGGATTAGTCCCGAAGTATTACTCTGGTTGACCACCGGGCTAAGATCTGCCACCGTATCTAATGGCACTGCCGTGATACTATCTGAAAAGGCATTAACTGCCAGGGAGGAAGGACTAAATACAAACATGCAAACAATAGTCAATCCAATGGTGATAAGGAATTTTTTCATGAAGGTCAGCGTATTTTTTTTCGCCGCGCTATTTCATCGCGAACGGCAGATGCTCTTTCATAGTCTTCGTTTTGAACAGCCTCGCGAAGCAAACCCTCAAGATCGGAAAGCGAATACTTGTCGAAGCCCCTGTCGGGCGGTGGCACAGACTCTTTACCTAATGCCGGATCAAGAGGCTGATCATCGGCAACATCGAGTACGATGCCTGCCTTGTGGAGAATCTCTTCACTGGTATAAATTGGACAGCGAAATCTAAGTGCAAGTGCGACGGCATCAGAAGTTCGCGAATCAACTAAAATCTCCTTTCCATCCAATTCAAAAAGCAATTCAGAGAAAAAAATGCCTTCCTCAAGTTTATGAATAACAACCTCAATCAAAGCAATTTCAAACGCAATGGCAATATTCTTAAACAAGTCATGTGTGAGCGGTCGCGGTGGCTTTAGGCCTTCCAACTGAATAGCGATGGCTTGTGCCTCTACCGGTCCAATGATTATGGGCAGACGGCGATCACCATTCTCTTCGGCGAGGACCAGGGCATAAGCTCCGGACTGTGTTTGACTAACCGACAAACCAAGAATATTCAATTTTACTTTTTCCATAACAACCTAATCAGATACTCCTTGTTTGCAATGGAATATTACTTTAGTAACAATACGGCATTGGCGCACAATCAAGAGCATAAAAATAGCGTAAAAAAAGAGGCACTGCAACAAGCAATTAATTATTTTACCCGGCGAGGAAAGGTTTGTTGGGGAGATATGTAATTTTTTACCTCCAACGGTTTGGTTATCATGATAAAATAACTACTTTTGCAATCCAATTTTTGATTCGATCAGGCCGAAAAGTGAGCGCCCGAAAGTGCTCCGCCCGACGGACATAACTTAATAATGAACCAATTATGTACGCTATTGTTGAAATTGCCGGACAGCAATTCAAAGTTGAAAAACAGAAAAAAGTATTTGTCCACAGGCTCGCAGCCGCCGAGGGCTCCATGGTAGAGTTCGACAAAGTGCTGCTAATTGAAAACGGAGGGGATGTTAAGGTGGGTCTTCCTGTTGTAGATGGTGCCAAAATAACTGCTAAAGTTCTGGAGCATACCAAAGGAGATAAAGTTTTGGTCTTCAAGAAAAAAAGAAGAAAAGGGTACCAGAAACTGAACGGCCATCGCCAACAGTTCACTCAAGTGTTAATAGAAGAAATTGTAGGATAATTTAAACCAGAATACCATGGCTCACAAGAAAGGTGTAGGTAGTTCGAAGAACGGACGCGAATCGGAAAGTAAACGACTGGGTGTAAAAATATTCGG
>DIUI01000061.1 GCA_002428215.1 Prolixibacteraceae bacterium UBA6162 | reverse complement strand
TCAATGCAACCGGTCAGTCTATGGCCATGACCACGCATGCACTGCACCACCATTTGGCCGATGACCCTGCTACTGCCATTGAAATACTGGTAAGCAGGGCTGCCCGGAAAATGCTCTGTTTTGGTGCCGATCCTGTTGCCATCAGTGCCTTTCTATACCATATTGATTTTGGCGATCCCAATGGGCATATTATGGCTACCGGCGTTAAGCAGGGACTTGCCAATGCTGCCCGACAATTTGGATTAATGATTACCGACCGGAAAATCCGGTTCGACCATTTCCCTGGTTCCGCATCCTTGCCTGCTACTATCATTGTTAGTATGATGGGTATGGTGAGCGATGCTACTGCTACTACCGATTACCATTTCAAAAGCAAAGGCAACAATATATTCGTAATTGGCCGCTCCATCGATGATATTGGCTCNNGAGTTTTACCATGGTGTCAGCGATTCACCGCTGCCGGCGTTCGATATCGATGATGAAGTAATGATACAGGTTGTGCTCAAAGAGCTGAATCGTCGACAGCTCGTGAGCAGTGCCAATCCTATTGGAAAGGGAGGTCTTTTCTTCACTTTAATGCGTGCTGCTTTCCCCAAGAATCTCGGTTTTGATATCACAACCGACGCCGAAATCAGACGCGACTCCTTCCTATTTGGGGAGGCAATGGGTCGTATAGTGGTTGATGTAGCCCCCGAGAAGGAGGATGATTTTGTCGACCTTCTTTCAGAGATGAAGGTTCCCTTTTTTGCGTTGGGGCACGTTACCCGTGGTGAGATTAGAATCGACGATGTTTCACTCGGTTTTACCGACAAGATTCCCGCTTCCCACTAATGAGTGTTAAACCATACCGCGACTCTACCGAATCGAAAAAGCGACAGGTGGAGCAGATGTTCGACAATATTTCGGAAAAGTACGATTTCCTGAACCACTCACTCTCTTTTAACCTTGATAAGTACTGGCGTAACCGTGCCATTGGAATGCTCAAAAAAGATGCTCCGGGCTGGTTGCTCGATGTGGCTACAGGTACAGGCGATATGGTAAAACCTGCCCTAAAGTTGCGTCCCGATAAAATCGTAGGTCTCGACTTGTCGGAAGGAATGTTGCAGGTTGCCCGCAGGAAATTTCCTTCGGTTTCAGATGGAACCAGCATTGAGTTTATCAAAGGCGACAGTGAGCATCTGCCTTTCGAGGATGGGACTTTTGATGCTGTAACGGTGGCGTTTGGCGTTCGTAATTTTGAGCAACCGGTTTTAGGACTTACCGAGATTCACCGGGTGCTTAACCCGGGAGGAAGAATTGTGGTTCTCGAGTTTTCAAAGCCCCGTCTTTTCCCGTTTCGCCAACTATATAACTTCTACTTCAGGAATATTCTGCCATTTTTTGGCCGGATGATTTCCAAAGATAGTAGTGCCTATACCTATCTTCCGGAATCGGTAAGCCGTTTCCCGGAGAGAGAAGCATTTATGGAGTTGTTGCAGGAGGCCGGTTTCAAGAACGGCTATTTTAAGCCACTTACCCTGGGTGTTGCCACACTCTATACAGCTATTAAATAGCGTTAAAACAATATAATTGACTTCGGGTAGTTTTGTTAGAAATGGTTTCTTGATGGCAAAGCGTTTACTCCTTTTCTTTTTGCTGCTTGTAATTGTGTTGCCGCTGTCTGCACAGCGACAAAGGCTGCAAAATATGCCAACTTTCGACGAGAAACTTCTCCATTTTGGGTTCACCTTGGGCACCAATTTTGGCGATTTTGTGGTTGTCAACAACAATCCGGGGTTATATTCGGATGTTGCGGGTATATATCCCGGCTTCTCGGTAGGAATGGTCTCGAATTTGAAAATGGGCACCGATTTTGATTTGCGGTTTATGCCCGGTTTGTCGTTGGTGAGAAGACCCCTGACCTTTAATGGCGATATCTACGTTAGTGACGGTTCAGGGATCCCTCTTTTAATAGGCGGCGATCCCAGGGTTCTGCCGTTTACACCCATTTTTCTTGATTTTCCCTTGCATATCAAATACAAAGCGCGCCGCATTAACAACGGCCGACCCTATCTCACGACAGGCCCTGCCTTCAGGTATGATTTGAATACTTCACAAGTGTCGGTTAGCAACCGGAATGTCCACCTGGTGGATATCACCAAGGGTTCATTCTATTATGAAATCGGAACAGGCTGGGATACCTATTTCCCCTTCTTTAGATTTTCGGTAGAGGCAAAGGTTAGCCTCGGGTTGGGATCGATACTCAAGTCAATCCCACCAGCCGATCAGCCTACCCGCTACCATGAATCAATGGATGCATTGCGGTCGAATCTATTTTCCCTGCTTTTCCATTTTGAATAATCATTCCGCCAGCCGGCGGAGTAATCTGTAAACAGTGACGCAGTGACCAGAAATCAGTAATCAGTCCGCCAACTGGCGGAATGCTATCCGGGGTAAGCGGCATCCCATTCCGTAAACAACCATAACCCGGTAGTTATCCAATTTCAGGACCGACCTTAAAAGCTTTGCCCTTGGTTTTGGAATGAAGCGCAGCAGCGGAGCGACCAGTAAGCAGCACTGTCTGACGAGGAACGAGGAGTTCGTGCTGCGTGAGCGGAGCGCAATGTTACAAAACCCGGCAAAGATTTTTCAGCCTTGACCTTTTTTGGTTACTTTTTTGGGTCAAGCCAAAAAAGTGACTGGGGTTTCAAGGGGCAAAGCCCCTGAGAAAGTCCGCCTACCGGCGGAAGTAATGCAGTGAAGAATCCGCCTACCGGCGAGAATGATCAAGGCACAGCCTGTCCCGCGATCGCGGGAGATTGCAAATCCGCGCCAGCGAATATTAAAGAATGTTTGGCCCGTGCGTAGGAAAAATAGGCTGTAAGCCTTTATTATCACAGTCCCGACCTTCGGTACGGGACTCCCTTTGGTCGCCCGGGGGTAACACCCTGGGACGCTGGAAAAAGCTGCATTCACCCGCAAAAATTGATTAATCCCCAACCCCGACGGGGTTGAACAATAATAGCTCCGGGTAATACCCGGGGTAAGAAGCGTCCCGTTCAGTCCACAACCCTAGAGGGGTTGAACAATAATAGTCTGCCTACCAGCGGAAGAGGTCCCGGCACAGCCTGTCCCGCGATCGCGGGAAATTTCAATTGAAAATCAGCGTAGCTAAATCCGCACCAGCGGGGGCTTGTTGAAGTCAACGCAACCCTATTAGGTTGCCTTCGGCTCCGCTCAGGCAACCCAGTCAATTCATGTTGACTGAGCGAAGTCGAAGGCAACTTGTCGCAGGGAACCTGTGAGAAATTTTACTTGGCTCTTTTTCCTTATGCCTTTTATCTTATGAAATGGGTAACACCCTGGGAAACGGGAAAAAGCTGCATTCACCCGCAAAAATTGATTAATCCCCAACCCCGACGGGGTTGAACAATAATAGCTCCGGGTAATACCCGGGGTAAGAAGCGTCCCGTTCAGTCCACAACCCTAAAGGGGTTGAACAATAATAGTCCGCCTACCAGCGGAAGAGGTCAAGGCACATATCACAATTGAAAATCAGCGTAGCTAAATCCGCGCCAGCGGGGGGAGTCAATGGAATGCATGAATTCAAACCATCCAATACCTTACCATTGCTAATACTTATTTTGCTGTTTGTGATTTTTGTCTGAAAAATTCGGAACAAATAATTGCAGTAGCAACCGCCACATTAAGCGATTCGGGTCCTTCACCGGGTGCATGTCCTCCGGGAATAAAAAGTCGGTGGGTTAGCTTTTCTGCTATCTCTTCGCTGATTCCATTTCCTTCGTTTCCAACAATTAAAATTCCTGCCGCTGGTAGTTGGTATCCGAATAGGTTTTCGCCTTCAAGGAGGGCTCCCATAATTGAAACAGGGTGACCCTGTAAGGTATTGATCCAGTCGGATAAAACGGTGTAGTGCACTCTTACCCGGGCAATCGATCCCATAGTGGATTGCACGGCTTTTGGGGCATAAATGTCTGCCGTGTTTTGCGAGCATACAACATCGGTAATCCCAAACCAATCGGCTAAGCGAACAATCGTTCCAACATTTCCGGGATCCTGAACCTGATCGAGACACAATACCAGCTGGCGTTTTGGATCTACTGTTTGTAGCTGAAATTCCGGCAAGTGACAAAGAACCAATGCGTCCTGAGGACTTCGAAGGAGGCTTGCAGCGGCAATATCTTCTGCGCTGCAGACTACAACCTTCTCGTTGGCAGGGAGATAAGATCTGTTCGATGTAAGGAACTCTTCTGTTGCAAAGAGGGTATTTACTCCTGTTCCGGAACGCAGCAAATCGGTCACCATGCGGTTGCCTTCTGCCACAAACAAGCCATGCAAAGCCCGAAATTTTCTGTATTCGAGCGATTTTATTAGCTTTATTCTGCTTTTTGGAATCAATGTAAATTAATTTGGATTAAAATCGAAATTTAGGCATTCCAAACATAACACATCGCTATTTTTGTAAAAAGCTTTATCGCCTTGTGCAAAACTATGATATACAAATCCCCTGCTCTGCCAAAACTATTATTGCTTTTGCTGTTGGCAGGATGTTCTGCCACCAAGTTTGTACCGGAGGGAGACTTCCTTATCAACAAGGTGGAGATAGCCACCGACAATCGTGGGGTAGATCGCGATGAGTTAAAAAGTTATGTGCGACAGCGCGACAATACCCGTATTCTGGGCTTCTTTAGGTTTCACCTCTGGCTTTACAATCTCTCTCCCCGCGACCGCGACGACCACTGGTTGAAAAGAACCGGCGAACCCCCTCAGATATACAACAGTGGCCTTGCCGACCAGACGGCCGACCAGTTACGCCAATATCTTCACAACAAGGGATATTACCGGGCTGTGGTAGTCCATACACCCAATCTGAACGAAGCAAGACGCAAGGCCGAACTAAGCTATACCATTACAACCGGGGAGGTCTACCGCATTGGCGATATTGATTACCATATTCCGCATCCGGAGCTATCAGAGCATTTCGATGCCGGATATGTGCCCGAGAGCATGCAGAGCGGCTTGCGGTTCGACCTTGACGAACTCGACAGAGAAAGGGACCGGATTGTCGAGTTTTTTAGAAACCGCGGCTATTACTATTTCTCAAAGCCAATGGTTAACCTTGTGGCGGATACGTTGTTGCAAACAGGATTGGTGCATCTCACACTCAATATTGAAGTGCCGGCTGAAGCATCGCGCGATTCTTCCCGCATTTTGCAGCAGTATGGGGTAGATCGTTTTATGTGGAATCTGCTGCCTTCCGTTCAAACGGGAGGAGAAATCATCGGGGCACCGATCGATACGGTTGAAGTTGGCAACAATACCTTTCTGTTTCACGATGGAATGCATTACCATACAAAGTTGTTTACCCGACTCAACCGAATGTCGGATCCCTGGCACTACGCACTCGATAAAACAGGAGAGACCTTTAATGCCCTCAACCGGTTACGCCAATTTCGCTTTATCAATATCTATTTTCAGGAGGGGACACAAGTTGGAGATACTGCTCTGCTTACCAGTGTTATCGATCTGGCACCCCTTAACCGGCAATCTACATCGTTCGATCTGGAGGGGACCAATACCTCCGGAAACTTTGGTGTAGCCGGCAATCTGAACCACATGCACCGCAACCTATTGAAAGGGGCTGAAATACTTGAACTAAAGTTGAAGGGCGCGATGGAGCGGCAGCAGGCCATTGTAAGCAACCAGTCGCTTGATTTCAATACAAGAGAGCTTGGCATAGAGGCAAAACTGTCGGTGCCCCGGCTGATAGGCCCTGGTAACCTGAGCACCTCTTTGGGGAATACTTTCCCCCGCACACTCTTTACGCTTTCGTACAACTACCAGCAGCGCCCCGACTACACACGAACCATTACCTCTATGCGGTTTGGTTATGAGTGGATGAGTCGTGTATATTTTCGCCATAATCTAAATCTGGCCGATTTCTCTATGGTGAATTTATCACGCTTTGATCCCGATTTTCTGAATGCCATTCAGGATCTCTACATTAAAAGCAGTTTTACCGACCATTTAATTTTGGCATCGAATTACTCACTTATATACAATACGCAACAACTTCGATCAAGAAGCAACTACAGTTACGTCAGGTTCTCGGTAGAATCGTCGGGTAATCTGCTGCACTTGATGGCCGGACTGGCGGGAGCAAAGCTCCATACGGAGGTCGACACCACAGGACTTCCTCCGCAGGAGTATTATAAATTACTCGACTCCCGGTATGCTCAGTATGTAAAAACTGATATTGAGTTCAGGCGGGGTCTGATGATCGATCGCTTTAACGCTGTGGTGGGCAGAGCATTTTTAGGGGTAGGTGTGCCCTATGGCAATTTTGATGTGCTCCCATTCGAGAAAAAATATTTTACAGGCGGAGCCAATGGCATCAGAGCCTGGCAGGTGCGATCGCTGGGGCCGGGAACCTATCAGGCTCCCCCGTTTTCTTATCCCAATCAATCGGGTGACCTAAAAATTGAAGCGAATCTCGAATACAGATTTCGGTTGATCAGATTTCTTGAGAGCACCCTATTTTTGGATGGAGGCAATATCTGGGCAATTAATGAGAACGATAACCGTCCAGGTGCACGTTTCCGGTTAGGATCGTTTTATCGCCAGTTTGCTCTTGGCACTGGTACAGGCTTGCGTTTCGATTTCGACTATTTTGTATTCAGGCTCGATGTTGGGATGAAAATGCGTGATCCGGCCCAGAAAGAATTCAATGGATGGATAGTAGGTGCCCGAAAATTAACCGGCGACGATTTCAACTTCTCGTTTGCTATTGGGTATCCTTTCTAAAAAATAAATTTCTTGCATTTTGAGTGGCAAAGTGCCAAGAAAGAATATTTTTGCCAATCAAACGCATCGGTTAAGTAAATTGCTGTTGTGTTTTGTATGAAACACGATTTTCCCTCCGTTCAGAATTGAACTTCTGCCATTGGTAAACACCTGGCAGTGGAGTTGTAGATTGAATTGGGAAACAGAGTGCGACCAGACTACCTGGAGTAGGGTTGAATGAACACCGTTTAAATAGTTATTGATGAAAGAGATTACGGGTGCCAGAGAGTCTTTTGGCTCTAAGTTTGGGGTTATTGCTGCCACAGTGGGGTCGGCAATTGGATTGGGCAACATCTGGAGATTCCCCTACGTAGCCGGTGAAAACGGCGGAGGAGCGTTTCTTCTGGTTTATCTGTCGCTAATTTTTGCTGTTGGTGTTCCGGTTATGCTCTCAGAATTTGTCATTGGCCGAACTGCTAAGCAGAATGCTGTAGGTTCATTCCGAACTTTGGCTCCCGGTAAGGTATGGTACCTTGTTGGTTTTATGGGTGTTGCCGCAGCCTTCATGATTTTGGCTTTCTATACAGCGGTTGCCGGTTGGACCCTCGAATACATCTATCAATCGTTGATCAATGGATTTTCCGGAAAGTCGCCCGCCGAACTTACTTTGATGTTCGACGAGTTTACGGCAAGTTCTTTCAGGCCTGTCTTGTGGTTTTTTGTATTCATGGCCTTTACTGCCTTTATTATCTTCTCGGGTGTGAAGAATGGCATCGAGAAATCGACCAAAATTTTAATGCCGTTGCTGTTTATTATATTGATGATACTTATTGTGCGCTCGGTTACACTGCCCGGCGCCATCGAAGGTATTAAGTTCCTCTTTAAGCCCGATTTTTCAAAAATCGACACCAATACCATTTTGGTGGCTTTGGGTCAGTCGTTTTTCTCGCTTAGTGTTGGTATGGGGACACTAATAACCTACGCGTCGTATATGCCGAAGGAGAATCATCTGGGCAGCACCGCTGTTGCAGTAGCATTCACCGATTTGTTCATTGCAATACTCGCTGGTATTGCCATATTTCCGGCTGTTTTCGCATTTGGAATTCAGCCTGAAGCGGGAACAGGTTTGGTTTTTATAGCCCTGCCCAATATTTTCCAGCAGATGGCGGGAGGCTACTTCTTCTCCCTGATATTCTTCGTTTTGCTTGCCGTTGCAGCACTCACCTCGACCATTTCGCTGTTAGAAGTTATTGTAGCCTTCTTTACAGAGGAGCTTCAATTGACGCGTAAATCTGCCACATGGGTTGCTACCGCCATTGTCTCTATATTTGGTGTTATGGCCGCGCTCTCTGGCGGTCCTTTAGCGGAGGTTAAGCTCTTTGGATTGAATATTTTTCAATTGCTTGAATTTACCTCGGCCAATGTGCTGCTGCCGCTGGGCGGATTGTTGATAGTGCTCTTCCTGGCCTGGTTTTTTGGACGGGATAAGGTTCGGGCAGAGCTATCAAATCAAGGTCTTCTAAAAGTTCATTATTTTGGTTTGTTTCTTTTTGCTATCCGATTCCTTGCGCCGTTGGCCATTGCCTTTATTTTCCTGCGGGAAATCGGATTGATAAGAATATAGCAGGGCAAACAGACGCAAGCGTCTGAGTTGCCATTTTTTTGAACGCCCCAACACACACCCAATGACACGTAAACTTTTTGGAAGGTTTGCCCCTGTATGGCTTTCCCTGACAGCGACAGAGCGAAGGGGGTATCTATTTTTAGGTCTCTTACTGGCCTTGCTGATGGCCGTTAATTATGGCCTGGATTTTTTCACGCCACCCGTGCGGCTGTTGCCTCCGGTGGTTTTGCCCGAAGAATATACAGCTGGCAATGATTCGGATATTGAAACATCGGTGGCTGAATGGTTGCCCTTTGATCCGAACAATGTTTCAGAGGATACCTTGATTTTGATGGGCTTACCCCGGAATGTGGCTCAGAATATGGTGCGGTACCGTGAGCGTGGAGGCAAATTTCGTCGTGCCGGAGATGTGCAGCGTATATATGGTATGAACGATTCGTTGTTTGCCGAACTACAGCCTTTTATTGTATTCGGTGGCGACAATAACCGGGAAGAACCGGTTCGCTCCAATATTGGAAATTTAGCAGAGGACCTATCGGGGTTAAGGCTACAGGAGCCTGACTATTTTTTGTTCGACCCTAACACAGCTTCAATGGAGGAACTAAGGTTGTTAGGTTTTAGCGCGCTGCAAAGCCGGAATCTGATTGCCTATCGGGAAAAAGGGGGGAGTTTCGCCAGAGCCGAAGATATCATGCGTATATATGGAGTTGCGGAGTCTGATTTTCTCCGGCTAAAGCCGTGGATTAATATGGGTCAGCGTGGTGAAAGAGAGGTTGAGGTTGACGTGGGGTTGCTTGATCTGAATCGGTCCGACAGTATTGCATTGCTTGCTTTACCCGGAATTGGACCGGTATTTGCGGGGCGGATAGTGCGTTATCGCGAACAGTTGGGGGGTTATATTGAGGCTGCACAGCTGCTTGAGGTGTATGGAATGAGTCGGGAGCGTTATGAGGGCATTGTCTCACGGGTTACCGTTTCTGAGGTTCCTTTGCGGCAGGTTAGGCTAAACTTTTCAGGCAATACCGACATGATACGCCATCCATACATTGATGCTACACTTGCTCGTAAAATCGTGGCCGAGCGCTCTTTAGGAGGGGCCTTTGAAACGATGACTGCTTTTGTCTACCGGATGGGATTGCCGGAGGAAGTTGTGACCAAAATTTCACCCTATCTTACCTGCGAATAAGTTGGTTTGATTTTCATTTAATTAACCAAGTGCCGTTGGGAAATACAATTTTTTTGTCTTAAATTTGATAAGGACTGAATAATTTCTAAATTTGCGCCTCGATTTAGGAAATAGTTAAAAACAGAAACATGATTATTATTCCCGTAAAAGAAGGCGAAAACATCGAAAGGGCTTTGAAGAGGTTTAAGAGGAAGTTTGAGAAAACTGGCGTAATCAAAGAATTACGCGCGCGTCAAGCGTTTACCAAACCTTCTGTGAAAGCCAGAACCATTCAAAAGAAGGCCGTTTATATTCAGGGCCTGCAACGGATGGAAGATTAAATAGAGATTATCCGGTTCCTGAGCTTAGTTGAAAACTTCTATGAATTTTCAGGAATCATTCATACATTACCTGCAGTACGAAAAGCGATTTTCGGTACATACTGTGGTAGCCTATCAAAAAGACCTCAATCAGTTTGTGGAATTTTTCACAAACCGTATTGGGGATTTTGACGTTAAGGCGGTTCATGATCGATTGGTCCGTGATTGGGTTTTGCAACTGATGGAGGAAGGAGTTTCTCCCCGCACTGTTCACAGAAAAATTTCCACCTTAAAATCGTTTTTTCGTTATTTGGTCAAGATGGGTGAGCTGGAATCGTTGCCAATTGGAAAGATTACCTTGCCTAAAGTGCGCAAGAAGCTCCCCAATTTTGTGGAAGAGATGCCTTTGCACCACCTCTTGGATGGTGGGTTTTTTGGTGACGATTTTGAAGGTCAGCGCGACAAACTTGTGATTGCACTGTTATATGGCACTGGCATTCGGTTAAGTGAGTTGTTGCAGCTAACCGATCGTGAAGTTGATTTGGTTCAGCGACTCATAAAGGTAACCGGAAAGCGCAACAAGCAGCGGCTAATACCATTTCCGGCCGAGCTCGTAGGTATGATAGAGCGCTATCGGGTATTGAGGTATGAGGCCACAGGTGTCGAAAGTGGCAGGTTGCTGGTTACTTCGAAGGGAGAACCCGCCTACGAAAAGTTGATTTATCGAATTGTTAAGGGATATTTATCGTTGGTTACATCGCTCGATAAGCGAAGTCCACATGTACTGAGGCATACTTTTGCCACNNAAGGAGTTGCTGGGGCACTCCAATCTTGCTGCGACAGAGGTTTATACCCACACTACGTTTTCAAAACTACATTCAATTTACCAACAAGCCCATCCACGTGGCTAAAATCTGATGAATTATGAATATTAAGATTAATTCTGTTCATTTCACAGCCGACCAACGGCTCGTGGAATTTATCAACAAGAAGATCGGTAAGCTCGACACCTTTTTTGAAGGGATAATCAGCTGTGAGATTACCTTAAGGGTTGAAAAGCCGGAGGCTGCCAACAACAAGGTAAGTGAGGTTAAGTTATCGGTTCCCGGAAACGACTATCTGTTTGCCAAAAAGCAGGCCGATACGTTCGAGGAGGGTATTGATTTGGCAGTAGAAGCGGTTCGTCGTCAGCTCAAGAAACTCAAGGAGAAGATTCGGGAGAATTAATTTATTAAATTGTTCATTCAGATTCATTTAAAAAGAAATAATTTATATCTTTGCCATCCCTTTTTAGGGCCTCTTTTAGCTTGCTGTAAAACTCCCTGTTCGGTGTNNTGTAAAGCATCTGAATTATAAGTTACACTAAGGGGAGGTTTCTAGTAACGGGAAGTTGTCGGGAGGAGCTTTGTCTGAATTTTTGCGTTAAGAAATGCGTAAATATTTTCAGCGACGCGCTTGTTCTTTGTAAAAAATTATAACTTTGCACGGCTTTTTTAA
>DIUI01000079.1 GCA_002428215.1 Prolixibacteraceae bacterium UBA6162 | reverse complement strand
TAATATGCGTTGGGATAGCTTGTGCTGCGACCAAAACCAACAATCATTCCGTAACTTATCATTCCACCCATTCCCCAGCCAATAGCTGACGCCAGGGTAATGGTAAATACCTTACGGTACCATCCACGGTTCAGCGATACAAGCACAAGACTCAGGGCAGCTATTGCTGCGGCCCATGCAGCACCTTGCTCGTGTCCAAACTGCCCTCTCACAGCCCAGGAGGTACCCATTGTCATACCTACCACTAAAATTGAAATCCACAGGTTTTTCATTGGAGTAATTTTCGTTTAGTTTACTTTAAAGAATGTATAAACATCTACCAATTTTATCAACTTCTTCATTGAACGGCACGACGCCGTTTCACTGGATCAAGGTCGATAAATCGGTTGGTTCCATTGGTACGTTTTTTAAGTTCGAAGCGGTCGAAAAGAACCCCATCGGCAGTATAGGCATCAAAGCGCATTCGGTTGCCAATAATGGTAACTTCCTGATACAACTGAATATTGGAGCCTCCTTTTTCAATCCACGATTTATCGCCCACTTCATACACTTTTGGACCACTCACGGATACGACATAAGGAATAGGGAATTTTTGATCAGGGTCGTCAGATGCACGGCCACGCGCATAAGTGTGATCGTGACCGGTTAACACCAGATCAACGCCATACTGCTCAAGCAAGGGTTGAAATTGCGATCGGATATGATGATTATCGCGCGACTCCTTTGGTGAGTAAATGGGAAGATGTGTGGTAAGAATAATCCATTTATGCGAAGTACGTTGCAGAACCGATTCGAGCCAAACCTTTTGCAATTCAATTGCCTCACCATCCTCTGCCCGTAACTCCGAGTCCACCGCAGTATCAATTGAAATAATTCTAACATCGCGAAAGTCGACATAATAGCATGTGTGTTTTAGCGCTTCGGGGCCATTTTTGGGCGATGTAAACTGATACTCCCAGTGAGGATCAAGCACCCTGTTTCGATAGTCGTGATTTCCCGGGGTCATAGCCTGAGGAACTGTGGCCAGCAGGTAGGATCCGGCATCAAACCACTCCTGCCACTCAACGTCTCTGCCCGCCCGGTTAATTAAATCGCCCGCATAAAGTACAAATGCTGTAGATGGATTGTGGGCATATGCCCGGCGCAAAACCCTCGACCATTGCGATCTGATATCGTTTTGAGGATCCCCGAGGTATAGAAATGAATAGGTATCGGAATTGCTCTTATCCAATTGAAACTCGTACCACTCACTCCAATAATCACCCAACCCAACCCGATAGAGATAGCTCTGCCGGGGATTAAGATTGTTTAGGTGAACGGCGTGCTGATAGGACACAACATCGGGTTCATCGGGATAGGAATAGGTTACCAGGGTGGAGGAAGCCTTATGCGACACCGACAACCCCTTGTCGATCGGGCCGGGAACAACCGGTTGAATTTCAAGATAGCCTGCCTCAACTTCGAGGCTGGTTCTCCATGTTACTGCAACCGATGTTTCTGCCTGCTCAGCCATATTCATTATTACCCGGTCGGGGAAAAGCTTGGGCATATTGGATTGTGCTCCTGCCACGAATGTGAGCAACATCAGCGCTGAGAGGAAAAGGAATGATTTACAGCATAGAAATCTGTAAATCCTGATTCTATAAAAAGCAGAAAAAGAGAAACTCATAGTTTTAGTCGATTAATCCGTGATAGAGTGCCATGTAGTATGGTAACAAAAAGAAGGTGCCTTCGCTTTCGCTACGCCCGCCACCCTCTTCTGCCAAAACAAGGGCAAACCCGTCGCGGTCCTGCCGAACATGCCCCCTTTCGTCTATATTCAGGGCATAACCACCCACTTTCCATCCAACGGTAGGTTTCTGACCAGGTGTTGGATCCAATTCGATATCCAGCCGATGGGTATTGTCCATGCGATAGCCAAGTAAATCGAGAGGAATCAGCCTAAGTGTTTTAATTATGCCATCGCGCAAGGCAGGCACCTCCTTAAACTCCTGCAAAGCCTTATTGGTAAATCCGCCCGCCTCGGGAAAAACCGGAGTCTTATTAAAGAAACCCTCTTCAACCCTTTCGTTGAATTTATGGGCCAAGGCAAGATAGATCGCATCCCAGTATGCATTTTGCTGTTTGCTTATATGGAGCCAGGCGTTCTCAAGGGCGAGTCTGTACATTATCAACAACTCTGGATCTTTTTCGTAATTAATAAGCCCATAAAGACTCATCAGCGATAAATTATTGTCCCATGGCACAACATTATCGGGTGGAAAAAACTCTTTGGCATGCATCGAATTGATATGATACTGATGTTTGTCGCGCAGCATCTGAGCTACCGAATCGTACTTTAAATCTCCTGTTACATGACTGGCCACATTAAGGAATGAGAGCATCATCATGGAGTTCAATCCACGCTGGTCCCAGCCCCAGACTGAATTCAGAAACTCAGGTGAAAAATTACCCCAACGCGTTGCCTCGCCGTCAAAATCACGCAAAAAGAAGTCATTGCGGATAAGGTGATCGGTAATTTCGGCGGTAACTTTTCGCACCTTGGCAATCTCCTCATCGGTTTTAGCCACCAGATCATAATAGATTCCATAGAAATAATAATGACCTGCCAGCTCATCCGAGCTGGTATCGCATTTCCAGAGGTAATCTCCATCCTTGCTTTCAACAAAGCGGGGTGCGATATTCTTCCAGAATGGATCGTTCTGCTGAACCCTAACATTCATCTGCTGCGTGTATTCTACATCAGCAAGGGGCTCAGGCCATCCCTTGGGGATAATGACCCTGGCCGGAAAACCTGATTCATGGGTAATTTCAGTTAACCAAATACAGGCATCCAGACTTCGGTCGGCAAGTGCTTTGGCTTCCAAGTCGCCGGTAACGGCATACCGGTAAGCCATTGCTGCTCCATACATTGAGGTATATTTACCATCATTGTCTGAAATTCCGGGTGTTGCAGTTGAAATATCGTAAGGTACCTGCAGCCGGTTGGGTGAGATAAAACCCATTCGATGGTTTCGGGCCTCGGTAATCTGCACAAAATGGGCAGATTTATCAGCAAAACTAATCGACTTTCTTTCAATCCGTGAAACCCCGCCGTTTGTAGCAATCCATGCAGTTCCATCCAAGCCAACTGCAATATCGTTCACATAATCGTTGGGAAGCCAACGCAAACTATGCCGGTAAAAAAAGGATCCATCTTCGTAGCGAATGGCACCCTGTTGAGTTCCAAACCAGACTGCTCCATCGGGTGCCGCAGCAAACGAAGTAAATTTGTTGTAGGGAAGCCCCTCTCGTCCGCTAAAAAGTTCCCATCCGTTTTCGCCAAGTCTTCCAATCCCTTGTTCCGCGCCAAACCAAAGTGCTCCGTTGGCATCGACACCCAACACAGAAACATTGACGGGAGCCCATTTGTATCTTGAATCCTGTGGAAGTACCGGTAGCCAATTTACATCACCACGGGCCTGAGTATACAAACCATTAGCTGTTCCTATGGCTTTCCCGCCCCTGAATTCAACAAACGACAAAACAGCTCCAAATTCCCCCGGAAAGCCGGTATAATTACTGCCTGGTTCAGATGGAATTCCGGATGTTACAGCCCACTGCGATCCATTAAAACGATAAGCGGAACCCCTGAATACCGCCACAGGGGTTTCATTCACTATCCTTATGGCAACCACCGGCTCGTCGGGCAACCCGTTGGCAGAGGTGAACCTGGTGGCTACATCCTGATTAAATGGCACCTTCTGAATCGATTGAGCAAATGTAGAAAATGCAATAAAAAGCAATAAGGCAAGAAACGAAATGGTTTTATTCATTGTTTAGAAATTTGAAGTTAAGTTGAATCAAACATTCGATTTAATTCAATGACTATTAAGGTTAACAATATATATTTGTTTGGTGGCGACATCTGCGTAGCGAACGATTCTGTTAAAAGCAATTTGGGAACCATCGGCCGACCATACCAGATTTGAGAGGGGGGCAGCCGAAGGTTCGGTAAGGCGCTGAGCCCGCTCACTAAAAGGTTGCTCAGAAATTTCGCACATCATAATACTATTTTCACACACATAGATAATCTTGTCGTTGAAATGGCTCCAGCGGGCTCCGCTTTGCACATCGCTTGAGTGAAAGGTAACTTGTTGTGCAATACCTCCCGTGGGTGGTATTACGTATAGTTGTTTGATGCCTTCCCTGTCTTTCGATACAAAAGAGATCCAATTTCCATCGGGAGATGAACGTACAACCTCATAACAACCCGGATAGGGGGAGTTGGCAGTGTAGGTCAGTCTGCGTTGCTGCGCCCCAGCCGGAGGTGCCGGCATGGATTGGGTGGTGCCCTCAAGCGGACCTGCTTCACCGGGAAGGTGAATGGCCTCAGGAATATCCACCACAAAAAGTTCATCGACAGCAAGACCCTCTTCTGATAGAACACGTCCTAAAAAAGCCCTTGCAACCTGTCGGGTTCCATCACTTCTGAGGAAACCCGAACTGCCAACCCAGCTATCGGAGGCGGCATG
>DIUI01000009.1 GCA_002428215.1 Prolixibacteraceae bacterium UBA6162 | reverse complement strand
ATATGTTGAAGGGTGCCCTGCTATTTGCAGCCGGACTCTCGCTCGAGATTATGGCCGGCCATCCTCAGATAACGTATTATGGACTGCTCGCACTTCTGATTTTTGGGATTTCGGAATTGATCCATGCCTGGAGAGAAAGACTTCTGCCACGGTTTTTCACCACAACGCTTGCCCTTCTTGCAGGAGCGCTTTTGGCCGTAGCTGTTAATTTTTCCTATCTCTATACAAGTTACGAATACTCAAAAGACACCATAAGGGGCCCCTCGGAATTGAGTACCAACTCCGAGAACCGCACATCAGGGCTCGATAAAAGCTATGTGGTTCAGTGGAGTCAGGGCATCGGCGAAACCCTCACCTTTCTTATTCCCAACTTTAAAGGGGGAAGTCACACTACCAATCCGGGGATAAACTCCGAAAGCTTTGAGGCACTAACCGCTTATGGCGCCGAAAATCCAAGGCAGGTAATCCGGCAAATTATAATGTACCATGGAGATAAGCCTTTCACCAGTGGTCCATACTATGCGGGGGCAATTGTTCTTTTTCTTTTTGTGCTGGGACTTTTTATTGTTAAAGGCCCCGACAAATGGTGGCTACTGGGTGCCACCATCCTGTCGGTTGTGCTCTCATGGGGAAAGTATGTTATGCCCCTCACCAACTTTTTGCTCGACTACCTGCCCCTATACAATAAGTTCAGGGCTCCGGAGATGACTCTGATAATCGCCGGTTTTACCTTGCCTCTGCTAGGGTTTATTGCATTACAGCAAATTTTCGCGGGTAAAACAGAACCCCGACACCTGCAAAAATCGATTTTTTGGGCATTTGGCCTCACCGGAGGAATTGCCCTCCTATTTGCACTGATGCCGGGACTGGCAGGCAATTTTTCGGCTCCCTTTGATGGTGCCTACCCCGATTGGTTGGCAAACGCGATGGAAAACGACCGTAAAGCCCTGCTGCGGAACGATGCAATACGCTCCTTTTCCTTTATTGCTTTGGTGGCAATTGCCCTGATGCTATGGCAAAACAAGAAATTAAAGACCGCAGTTATATGGAGTATACTGGGAGTGCTTATTTTGGCCGATTTGTGGATGGTTGACAAACGCTTTCTAAACAACGATAATTTTTCAACGCGCCGCGATGCAGCTGCCCATTATCAGCCCACCGTAGCCGACCTTGAAATTCTAAAGGACAGTGACCTTGCCTACAGGGTTTTGCCACTGCAGAATCCCTGGGCCGATTCAAGAGCTTCCTATTTTCATCAAAACATAGGAGGTTATCATGCCGCAAAATTGAGGCGTTATCAGGAGATGATTGATTACCATTTCTCACCCGAGATCGAACAGATGATTGAGGCTCTCCAGTCTCAGGCTTCGGATTACGAAATTTTTGCCGGACTGGGGGCCCTTAATATGATGAATGCCCGTTATGTCATTTACGATGTAAACAGTCCGCCATTAATTAACCGATTCGCATTGGGAAATGCGTGGTTTGTTGACAGCTATGAAATAGTTCCGAATGCCGACACTGAACTTGAGGGTCTTCTGGAAATTGACCCCGCCAAAACGGCATTGGTTGATCAACGTTTTAATGAGCATCTTACTGGTTTTCGGCCATTGTTCGACCCTATGTCTTCCATCGAGCTTATCAACTATCAACCCAATCATCTAACCTATAGCTATCGTTCGGCTACCAACCAATTGGCACTGTTTTCTGAAATATACTATCCAAAGGGATGGAAAGCATATATCGACGGAGTGCCAGCCCCTCACTTCAGGGCCAACTATATTTTAAGGGCAATGGTGTTACCCGCCGGACAAAGCACGATTGAATTTAAGTTTGAGCCCCAATCCTTTAAAGTGGGAAATACCATTTCGCTCATTGGGTCTCTCCTTCTTTTACTGCTTATTGCAGCATACTTTATTCTTGGCAGCCGCAAAAAAAATGGCTTGCCAATATAAAATGAGCAACGCAAGGCTTACTGCAGAATTCTTCGACCGCGATGTGCTTCAAGTTGCTCCCGGCTTGCTGGGAAAGACTTTGGTAAGGGTATACCCCAACGGTACCATTGAAAGATATTTCATTTCCGAAACTGAAGCCTACCGGGGAATTGAAGATTTGGCTTGTCATGCCAGCAAAGGATTAACACCCCGGACGCAGGTGATGTTTGGACCGGCAGGTGTACTCTATGTATACCTGATTTATGGCATTTACTGGATGCTCAATATTGTCGCAGATGGAGAAAACAATGCATCCGCTGTGCTTATCCGGGGTATAAATGATGTGATTGGTCCGGGCAGGGCAGGAAGACTCCTTCAAATCGACAAGTCGTTCTATGGAGAGAATCTTGCACTAAGCAACCGACTTTGGATTGAAGGCGATGCTTCCGCAATCGTGAACTATTCAACCCACAATCGGGTTGGGATCGATTATGCAGGAGAGCCCTGGGTAAGTTTACACTGGCGCTTTAGGGCAGGAATTTAACCCTCAATTACAAAACTGCTCAAAGTTGACTTTGCCACTGGCATCCCCCTTTTCCATAGCGAGTTTAAAGTCGGCGCATGCAAGCTCATGCTTCTCCAACATCCTGTAGCAGACCCCCCGGAGATTTATCATCGCACCATTATCGCTGTTTAATGCCATAAACATGTCGATGTCGTCGATACAAAGCTGGTACTGATTGGTAAAATAATAGGAATAGGAACGAAGTTGAATCCCGTTCTGGTTGTCAGGAACCTGCTCCAGGAAACGGGAAAGCACCTCAATTGCCTGACGGTAACGTTGCGCCTGATAATGAGCAGCTCCTTCGTTGTAAACAGGTAGATGCGATTCGACAAATATTCGTTGGGTTACAAACTGGTGCTGATTAATGACCAGTGAATCGGTAGGCAGGTATTCCAGTCCTTCGGTCAAAAGCTCCAAAGCTTTATCGAGATTGTTCTGGTTTATATAAATCTGGCTGGCAACAATATAGGCCTTGCTTTCGGTTTTGAAATTCTCAAGGAAATTTTCGACCACCGCAACGGCATTGTCTAAATCACCTTTCCGTTCGTAGAGCGATGAAGTCAGGTGAATATTGCTGAAATAGTTGGGTTTGAGTTGCTGTGTAAGGGTGGCATAATGCAGGGCACTGTCGTACTCTGCCATATTGTTGAATGCCATGGCCATAAAAAATTCTCTGCGGGCATCCCATGGGGTAGCGCGGTCGTTGCGCAGCATTTCGATGGCCTCTACATTTTTATTTTCGTTGATCAGATAACGTGTTTTAAGGGTGGCCACAGACTCTCCCCACACACTCAAATCGGGGAGGGCAGGAAATTCCCGGATAATCCGCTCTGATTTTTCCTGCAGCGCCCCTGCCTTTATTTCCTGAAATACAATGCGTTGTACCTTCGATGACAAAAAGTTGATGTAGAGCACATAGATTGAACCCGTCATTATGATAATCGCCAGTCCTTTGGCGGCCAAACCAAACCATTGAGTTCTGATAAAAGCCGGCTTCATTTCAGGTTCAGTACCATAGTTTACAGCCAGGTTTCCATGGTAGGCAGCAGCAATACTGGTGGCCACAAACATCGCATACAGCAGCATAATCTCTGGCCGGTCGTGCGGGAAGTTAAAGAAGGCATCCACGCTGAAAAACGCAACCCCTGAAAAACCCAGGAAAAGAAACCTCAAGAGATCGCCGGGGTCATCTCCCTTTCGTAGATAATGTCTGAAAAAACTGGTGAGTATTAGCAGGTAAATGGAAATATACAAAAGTCCTCCGGGTATTCCAGTCTCTGAAGTTGTCTCCAGAAAATCGTTGTGCGCCTTATAGAGATAGATAAAACCGGGATTTTTCTGATTCTCATGCTTCAATATATCAATCTTCCAGTTTCCGACCCCCACACCCAGGAGTGGGTTCTCTTTGATGAGTTCGATTGACCAGCGCCAGGAGTCGAGCCGTAGGATATTGGCTTGGGTATCAACAACAGATGAGAGTCGTTCACCTACTCCCGCCGTATAACCATCTCCCTGGGTTTTGGGATAGAGAAACTGCTGCACAAAAGAGAAGGAGCCGTAGGCAATGGCCAGTGCAATAAGGTAGGCGCCCATATTTTTAAGAGCACTCTGCTGCCTCGACCGAATATAAAGCATCAATGAATAGGCAACAAAGACCAGCGACAACAGAATCAAACCAAGATAGAAGGCACGGGTCGACATGAAAAAAGTTGCCGTTAAACCCATAGTCAGAGCCACCCAGCCAAAATACTTGGCCCATTTCCGCTCAAATACCAATAGCCAGATGGCGAATGGAAGTTTGACATAGATGGCAGAGGCCAGAATGTTTTTATTGGAATAAACCGTTTTGATATCAGAAATTCCGGCCACCAGACCATCGATAAACTTTGCGATATTGTCGAACACCATAACCGCATCGACGATCAGCAGCGAGGTCATTACAAAAACCACCCATTTAATAAGCCGGATGTTAAAGATCAGAATTAACCCCAAATTTAGGGCAGCAGCAAATATTGTGAACGATTTGGCAAAAGCAATGAGCGATTCCAATACATTAATCGCCTGGGTAAACGACAGCAATGAAACCACCATAAACGCGGTGTAAGCCATCCCGATTCTGGTTATAAAAAACCGGGTAAAAAACCCGGATTGTATATTGATGCGCTTGTGGGTAATTAGCAAAATAAAGACCGCCAGATTAACGATCGACATGGCCAGAAATTTGGTCGTATTGGTGTCGATTGACATCAGGTTTGGGGCAAAGGTGGGAATCAATATGTAGACTGTTAGCACAACTCCCAACAGAACATCAATGGGCTGAATATCCATTGCTGCCAGTTTGCCCTTTTCTTGATTTTTCTTTTTTCGCGACATGTATAGTTGGTTTATTTAAGGGAAAATATTATTGCTATGAATTAAAAGTTTACCATACAATCTAAATATCATAGAATGAACAGCATAACACAATGAGTTAAAAAACAAAGCAAAAATACACTTTCTGAGAATAATCCAACATAATGCAGGAAATCTTTCGGCAATGCGCCATAAGCTGGATTATTTGGAAAATTCAGCAGATATTGAAAGTCCTTCGCTCGACTCTGTTTTGTCCGATTAATTGCGAAGGCTATGATTTTTTTGCCGCCTGCATAATTTCATGCATCACCCGATCTGACAAACGCGCAGCTTCTTGGGCGGTTGTTGCTTCAGTATATACCCTTACAATGGGTTCTGTGTTCGATTTTCGTAAATGGATCCAGGAGGTTTCAAAGTCAATCTTTACGCCATCGATCGTATTCACCGGATTTCCGGAATAAATCTCAGCAATCCGCTGCAACACAAAATCTACATCGACTTCGGCCGAAAACTCAATTTTATTCTTCGACATATGGTATGCAGGGTAGGTTTTCCGAAGTGCCGAAACCGTTTTCCCACTATGGGCCAGGTGTGTTAAGAAAAGTGCCACCCCCACAAGGGCATCCCTACCGTAATGACTGGCAGGATAAATAACTCCACCATTACCTTCGCCTCCAATTACAGCATCTACCTCTTTCATCTTCTCCACAACATTAACTTCGCCTACAGCTGCCGCAGTATAGGTACAACCATACCTCCCGGCAACATCGCGTAAAGCTCTGGTCGACGAGAGATTCGATACCGTAGCGCCAGGAGTTAACGATAAAATATAGTCGGCTATAGCTACCAGGGTATACTCTTCGCCAAATAAGGATCCATCTTCGCAAACAATCGCCAACCGATCGGCATCCGGATCGGTAACAAAGCCTACATCAACTCCGAACTGGCGAACCATGGAGCAAGTTTCCGCAAGGTGTTCTGCCAAAGGTTCGGGATTGTGTGCAAAATGGCCGTTGGGCTCACAGTTGATTTCAACAACCTCTTTCACTCCCAGCGCTTTAAGCAAAGCCGGCAAAACAATCCCCCCAACAGAATTGACGGCATCGACAGCCACGGTAAAATCTGCAGCAGCTATTGCTATCTTATCCACCAAATCGAGAGATAAAACCTTATCGATGTGTTTTTGCGTATAGTCGGTTGTGGTTATTGTACCCAATGCATCAATCTCCGCATAGAGGAAGGCCCCTTCATCTGCCAACTGTAAGATGGTTTCGCCATCCGATGCCGAAATAAATTCTCCACGTTCATTGAGCAACTTCAATGCATTCCATTGGCGGGGGTTATGGCTGGCGGTAATGATGATTCCTCCATCGGCAGCCTCCTCCTGAACTGCAATTTCAGTGGTTGGTGTAGAGGCCAGACCAATATCGACCACGTCGCAACCCATGCCGGTTAAGGTAGCAATAACCAGTGAATTTACCATCGGTCCTGAGATACGGGCATCGCGGCCAACCACAATTTTGGGCTTATGAGTGGTCTTTCCGGACTTGGTCCAGGCAGCATAGGCCGAGACAAATTTAACGATATCAGGAGGTGTAAGTGAGTCGCCGGGAGCTCCGCCCATGGTGCCACGAATTCCCGATATAGATTTAATCAATGTCATAGCCTATAAGCTTTTCGTAAAAATAGTCGAAATTTTCAACCCAAAATTTATGGCAACCTCAAAACTTCGTGTCAGATTCCGGGAAGAAAGCCCTAAGAGTGGAAACCCCCAAATTATTCGTTGCCATCAAGTTCATCGAGTTCTTTGAGGGTAGCGGTTAGTTTGCGCAGGTGATTGCCATATAGCCGTCTGAACAACCAACGCAAAAGCAGGTAAATCAATACCGAAAAAAGGATAAGGATTCCAATGGCTATCAAATCAACATACCATGATTTAATCGCAGCGGGACCATTGTTAAGACCATCATAAAAACCCGCAATAAATCCAACAGCAAAAGCCATCATAAAAACAACCAATGCCAGAACAAAAAACCGTCGGTATACATGCAGTATACGAATCATCCTTTCGAGGACCGACCTCAAATCGGTGTTTTCATTGCATTTACGGATAGCCCGTCTGTAGTTGACAGCCAGAAGAACAAAAAGGAGTATGGTTAAAAAATTGATCGCATGGTTCAAAACAATAAGCCATAAAGGCAGCCGGTCCATCATCGGACTCAGATTATCGTTCCCGTTAACCCAAAACAGCTCCCCCAGATATGTGAATCCAATAAAAAGTACAACCAGCACTAAGCTCCAGCGGATGTTTTTGTCGATTCGATCGAGCAGGGTGACTGTCCTTCTTGAGAGCAACCCCTTAATTTTCTCCTCTGTTAAAACAGATGCTTCTACATCAGAAGCAGAGAGTGCATTCCATGCGCCTTGTAATGTTTTTATATCCATAACTACTCCTCTTCCGCAGTAATTAGTATCTTCAGTTTCTTCTTTATCCGGTTCATTTTCACTCGAACATAATTCTGGGTGATTCCGGTAATCTCAGCAATCTCTTCGTACCCCTTGTTTTCCAGAAAAAGCAGAATAATCGATTTCTCGATACCACTTAATTTTGAGACAGCCTCCCGCAACAATCTGAGGTTGTCCTCCTTAATTTGAGCCGAGTTGTCGTCAGGAATCTGAAAATTATCGAAGGTTAAACGGGTTTTATCGGGTTTGCGTTTGGTTTTTTTGAATGCGGTTATAGCGGTATTAATTGCCACTTTGTACATCCAGGTAGTAAACTTTGCCTCCTTCCTGAAGGATGGATACGAACGCCACAATTGGGCAAGAATTTCCTGCACCAGGTCATTACGATCATCTTCATCGTCGCAATAAATATTGCACACCTTGTGGATGATTCCCTGGTTCGCCTTTACGATTTCCAGAAACTCTTTTTCCATCGTCTACATTGGTAGCTTTTCCTTACAGTAAATTACAACCGATACTTACGATTGCGCTATCGCATCTTAAGGTAGTTTACCTCCTGAGGGTTTAACATACGCCATTTACCCCGGGGTATATTCTTTTTGGTTAGGCCGGCATAGGAAACACGGTCGAGGGCTTTTACCCGGTAGCCCAATTTTTCGAAGATTCTGCGAACTACCCGGTTTTGGCCAGAGTGTATCTGAATTCCAACTATGCTCTTCTCCTGTCCTTCTACAAATGAGATAGCATCGGCGGCAACAAGACCCTCTTCCAGCTCGATTCCTGATGCAATTTCCTGCAAATCGTTCACCGATACTACTTTGTCGAGGGTAACCTGATAAACTTTTTCAACCTGGGCGGAAGGATGGGATAACTTTTTGGCCATTTCCCCATCGTTGGTAAACAGAAGCAAGCCTGTGGTATTGCGGTCGAGGCGTCCAACCGGATATATTCGTTCGGTGCAGGCATTTTTCACCAATTCCATAACAGTGTGGGTAGCATGCGGATCGTCGGTGGTTGTTACAAAATCCTTGGGTTTGTTTAACAGAAGATAAACTTTCCTTTCGGGGGTAATCAGGCGACCATCGAACCGTACCTCATCGTCTGGCATCACCTTGGTGCCCAGCTCGGTTACAAATTTACCATTGATCGTTACCACACCTGCAGCTATAAAAGTATCGGCTTCACGGCGCGAGCATATCCCGGCATTGGCAATAAATCTGTTAAGACGAATTGAATCATCGCTTTTCTTGAAAGATTCATCTTTACGTCTGCCGGGTTGGCGGTTTGATTTCCACTCCTCCTCTTTTCCGAGCTCTCTGAGCAATTCCTGTCGCGAAGGCCTGCGCACTCCGCGCAACAACAAACGCTTAGGACTCTGTTCTCCAGACGATGCCGATCGTCGAAGGGCTGGCCTGGCAATTCTTCCAACGGGTTTTTCAGGCCGGTCGGCCCTAACCCTTACCGATAGACTGCGCTTAACAGGTGTCTCTTCGGAGGTGGTTTCGCGACGGCGGGATCTGTCGATTACGCGTCGTGCTGTTCCTCCCACAGGACGCTCACTGCGGCCTGTTCTGGCTATTGATCGTTTTGCCGGACTGGCGGACCTTTCCGATCGGCCCCTGCTTGCTGGAGCACTTTTCCCAATGCGGGCACCGCTTCCGGCCCTGGCGACCGACCTGCCGCTTCCGCTGCGGCTATCTCTTTTTTCTCTGCTCATGAAACATTGATAATTTTCCGCTGCAAAGTTCGCAAAAAAAAGAGAGGTAACGCGCTGAACTGCCGAATTATTAAGTTATTGGTCTGCTCACCCAATTTCGGGCAAACTTATACCTTTTATTTTTCTGTAGAGATCAAGTGCATAGACATCGGTCATTCCGGCAATAAAATCGACAACCGTCTGAACTTTTGCATACATATCAGGCCGATTGGTGTGGTATTGCTCAGGCATAAGTTGCAACAGTTTTCCGCTGGCAGGCCTACCAGGATGTCTAAGAGCATCGATAAACTCATCCATTAGTGTTCCCAGAATCCGGTATCCGGCAACTTCGATCTCCACTACTGTCCGGTGGTTGTATACCCGGTTTACCGATACCTCCTGTACCCTTTCCATAGCGAACTTGAGCTCGCCGGGAATATCCTTGAGCAGTGAGCTTTGATAGCGCCCTTCCATTATTTCCGAATAGTGCCGGGTAAACACTCCAAAACAGGCATGTGTTAGTCGCCCGATAGCACCTGCCCTGAGGTAGCTGACTTGTTCATGTGGATCGCTCACCCGGTGAAAGGTCTCCTCCATCGATTTGGATACCCGATTGTCATCCGGCACAGAAAAAGCCATAAAGAGCGCCTTCGTCTCTTCGAGGCTCAAAATTCCCAACTTAAAAGCATCCTCAACATCCATTATCTGATAACAGATATCGTCGGCGGCTTCAACAAGATATACCAATGGATGACGAACATAATGCAAAGGATCGGAACTCATCATGGGGATCTGCAATTCACCGGCGATATTAAGCCAGGTGTTCTTTTCCGACTGAAAAAATCCCAGTTTTTGCTTTGTTGCAGCCGTCGATTCAAACGGATATTTAACAATCGACGCTAACGTTGTATAGGTAAGGGCAAAACCCCCTTTTCGCTTGCCCTTAAACGCATGGGTTAAAAGTCTGAATGCATTGGCATTACCATCGAAACAGGTGAAATCTTTCCATTCGGCATCACTCATTTCGGATGAAAGCTGACTCCCATGACCGTGCATAAAATAGTTGGCTATGGCCGATTCTCCTGAGTGCCCAAATGGTGGATTTCCGAGATCATGCGCCAGACAAGCTGCTGAAACAACCGATCCTATCTCGCTGATCATTGACGGACTTGTGATTTCATTTCTTACAAAGAGCCATTCGGCGAGCCGATGCCCCAAGGATCTGCCCACACTGGCAACTTCAAGGGTATGGGTTAGCCTGTTATGCACAAATATTTTTCCGGGGAGAGGAAATACCTGTGTCTTGTTTTGCAACCGGCGGAAAGCAGCAGAAAAAATTATCCTGTCGTAATCGCGCTGGAACTGACTTCTGTCTTCCTCTCTGAACAAGCTGGTGTGATCTTCAACTCCAAGGCGTTTTGTCGAAAGTAATTGGTGCCAATCCATATAAAGTCTGATTCAGGTATACATTTAAATGGCCAATGTACTCAGTTTTTTCACCTCTCGGGTGTAAACTTTTGCTTTTCCACCAGACACAGCATCGAGCAGCTCCCAAAATTTCGGACCATGATTTTTAACCTGTGTGTGCGCCAGCTCATGCAGTAAAATAAAATCGATAAGATGGTCGGGGAGCCTCATCAGCTTAAAATTTAGGTTAATGTTGTTTCTTGCGGAGCAACTTCCCCAATTGCTTCGGTTGTTCCGAATGGTTACCTTACCAAAGGAAAAACCATGCATACGGGCGAGTTCCGAGATCCTTACAGGAAGATATTGCCTGGCCTCCCGGCGAAGCGTTTCATCAAGTAATCTCTTTGCAAATTTTACAAGTTCGGGGTTATCAGCTTCAAGTTCCGGAGGATAATATATAATTATATCCAACTTTTTTTGTTCCACCCTGAATGTTTCACCGCCGGGAAGAATCCGAACAGTGTGGTAACGTGTTGTTATCGGAAAATCAAATTTTGGAATCGATAGCTGATATTTCTGTTTTTGCAATGAAATCCAGGATTTGTGTCGATCAATAAAATTGATAACTTCATGCAGAGATACCTGCACCGGAAAGGATACCCTTACTTCCTGCGAAGCCTTAACACTTAATTTGATATTTTTAATACGGAAATTTTGTGAAAAAGTAACATTTCCAATGTCGGGAAGGTGAACAACTTTAACGGGCATTCGTATACAGCATAAAATCCTTTCAAATATATCAATTATGGAATACAACAAAAAAATGGAAGTTTTTAGCAATCTGGTGAAAATCGAAAAACTGACCATTCTGGAGGATAAAATAGTTCCCGGCTCTCTGGTTTTTGAATCGCCCGATCCTTTTCCGGGATACTACGATGATGCTCCCGATAATTCATCCCCGGTATACTTATATCTCGCACTCGACAAACCCTACCGCATGGAAGAGGTACTGCGCGCAATAGAGCATATACAGCCGCAGTTTGAAGAAAGATTTGATGCTGGAAAAGGTATTTTGACACTGCTAAATGAAGATATTCCCGTAATCAGGTTAAGACACTTTGGCGACTACAATCTGGTGGAACCACTGCAAACCGCCTTTGAGAAAGAGGGGATTATCGCATTGAAAGCGACAAAAAAACAGGGACAATACGAGGCCTTTATAAGGATTGTAAAAATGCTCTACTTAAAACAGGTAGAACCTAATGTTTATATCGACCTGCGCGAAGACTACCACGGCTATATTATTATTCCACGGTACCTTGACTGGAAACAGTTTGAAAAGATTACTCGACAGGTAAAATACAACTGGTTTGGAAGCAAATTTGATGCAGCCTACGGTTCATTCTATTACAACGGAAGATTGCATGAGTTTGTAAGGATCTATTCCGACCAACTCGATATAGACTACCTGCAGGATATTCGAAGCATTTACCTCGAAAAATTAAGTCATCCACTGAGTTAGCTGGCAACGGCGTAATTTGCCAAGTGTTTTCAGGGAACGGCACCTTTGTTTTAGATTCCGTTCTTTGTTTACAGATAACTTCATGTTGGTTGTAAACCGTTCAGGCGTTCAGGAAAATGCGCTGGTAATGGTTCTCCAAATGCTGTCGCATACCAACTCTGAATTTTTCAGCATCTCTTTCCCGCAAAATCTCTACCAATTGAACGTGCGACATATAATGCATACTCTCAAAGTGTTTGTGAATCAACCCACTTGAGTATGCGTAATTAAATACAGGCAACAACATACTCTGAAAAGACTTCATGGTATCGTTGCCGGTAATTTCATACAGTTTACCATGAAATTTGATTTCATAGTCGATATCAAACAAGGTATCGCTCGAGGCAAGACTCTCGTCCTTAACAATGCTGTAAAGTTCATCAATATCGCTCTCGGTTGCACGTGCCACAATAAAATCAGCCATTCCTACTTCGATCACCAGGCGCATTTCAAAAATATTGCGCAGGGTGTCCTGGGTTAGAATTCTCGGAATCATCGACTTCTGAAGTACCCCGGCCAGGTCAGGACTTTTTATAATGGTTCCTTTGTGCTTTTTGGATTCGATAAGACCAACGGTTTTGAACCGATTAAGGGTCTCTCTTATTACGGTGCGGCTAACGCCCATAGCATTGGCCAATTCTATCTCTTTAGGTATCGTATCGCCAGGTTGAAGATTCTGTTGTGCAAAAAACTCCATCAGGTGAACTTCAACCTTGTCCACCAAACTTCTCGTATCGATGGTGGGTATAACTGTTTTTAAATCTTGTGAATGCATGGAAAGTCAAAAATTGGTGCGTGGCTGCAGTATTCAAACAATCAATTTAAAAATTTTAAATACGCTTCAGTATTAGTCAAATACGGTGTTTGTGCGTCAATTGCTACGACGGATCAAAATTATAAAGAAAAAAATTAAAAAAGTTTTGGTTAGAATTTAAGAAGTTTTATTTTTGCGGTATTATGTATGACATAATGCAAATATAGAATATTCTAACCATTAAATCAAATGCTATGCGTAAAACTTATGTGCTTTCCCCGGTTGTACTGGCGATTTTGCTCCTAGTCGCTGTAGTACAATCATTTGCACAGGTGCAGGTAAGAGGAACAGTAACCGATGCCGCTGATGGTTCCACCTTGCCCGGGGTAAATATTATTGTCCGTGGAACAACGGTTGGTTCGGCGACCAACCTCGACGGGGTTTACACCCTCACGGTTCCAGCCGGATCAAACGAACTCGAGTATACAATGGTAGGCTATGATGTTCTTGTGACACCAATTGCCAACCGCGAGGTGATTGATGTAAGGCTCATTCCTTCAACAACAGCACTGGACGAGGTGGTTGTTACTGGCTATGGCGGAACTCAGGTCAGATCAAAACTAACCAACTCTATTTCGACTGTCAAGGAAGAGGTTCTGAAAACAGGGGTGTTTTCCAACCCGGCTCAGGCTCTTTCAGGTGCCGTTTCGGGACTGAAGGTAACCCAGGTAAGCGGACGGCCCGGCTCGGTGCCCTCCATCGTGCTTCGTGGCGGTACCAATCTCGACGGTACAGGTTCGCCGCTGGTTTTGGTGGATGGCCAAATCAGAACCATCAGTGATATTAACCCCGAAGATATTGAGTCGATTGAAGTACTTAAAGATGCCGGAGCCACGGCACTGTATGGTGCCCGGGCCAACAACGGTGTCTTGTTAATAACAACGAAACGTGGTCGCGAGGGTCGCTCAGAAATCAATGTAAAGGTCAGAACAGCTCTGAACTACCTTAACGAACCCTACAAGTTTATGAACGCCGAAGATTACCTCTATTGGGTGCGCAGCGGTGTGCATGTATCCGGAAATCTCTACCAGAACAATGCCGGTGCATGGACAGGCCATGGTGCCGGTGTGCAGGGCAACCTCAACGGAGCACAGCCCTTTGGCCTTGGCAACCAATATTTCGATCCAAACGGTGTGCCACGCGATGGCAACCAGACTTCCCTGGCCATCTGGAGCCCAATGCGACTTACCGACAACGTCAGGTTTCTGCTCAATGAAGGCTGGAAAACCATGATTGATCCAATAACAGGTCAAGAAATCATCTATTCAGAATTCGACCGTTCTTCCACAGCGTTTAATAACCCTGCTTTATTGCAAGATTATAACCTCTCTATGTCGGGTGGAAACAACCGCGGAAGCTACTATGCCGGATTAGGATATCAGTACGAGCAGGGCCTCCCCGCAGAAACCTGGTATCAGCGTATAAACTTTACCTTCAACGGCGATTATAAAATCCGAGAATGGCTTACCTCTAACAGCTCATTCTCATTCAACGATGCCCGTTGGAAAGATGCCACAAACACAGGCGAGGCCAACTATTTCGGACGAATGCTTAGTGCGCCTCCCACTCAGCGCCAATTCAACGCCAACGGTGAACTGCTTTTGGGCACCAACGCTGGTGATGGTAACCCATTGTTCAATATCGACAAATTCATCCGAAACAACCAAACGGATAAATTTACCATGATCCAGAGTCTCCTATTTAACGTCTACCAGGGATTAAGCCTTAAACTTACCGCCAACTGGATGTTTGATGAGGCTCATAACGAGTCGTTCAACCGCGACTTCCTCAACAACCCCGGTGTCTGGAACCGTTCGCGCAACTCATCGGCCAGCTTCGACCGCACCCTCCGACAAACCTACAATGCAGTCTTTAACTACAACGCCAAAGTTGGAGATAATCACACTATAAGCGCATTGGCAGGAACTGAGTTTTACGATGCCTACAACAAAGGTCTAAGCGCAAGCGGCTCAGGGGCACCAACCGACGACTTTATGGATCTTTCACTTACAAGCAGCGCAGAAGGCCGACGGTCGATCGACTCCTGGCATGTAAGGGAAAGAATTCTATCCTACTTTGGAAGAGCCAATTACGACTACAAAGAAAAATACCTGCTTTCCGTTACCTTCCGCCAGGATGGTTACTCCCGTCTTTTAGGTGATAACCGTTGGGGATTCTTCCCCGGGGTATCTGGTGGATGGATTGCATCAAGAGAAGAATTCATGCGTCAATTCGACAATGTATTTTCCTTCCTGAAACTAAGAGCCAGCTATGGTCTTAACGGTAACGTGTCGGGAATAGGACCCTATGAATTACAGGGAAGCTATGGCTCAAACCTCTACAACAACCAGATTGGATATCTGGTTGGAGCCATCCCTAATCCTACGCTTAAATGGGAACGCTCCAACACCTTTGAAGTAGGGGTCGATATTGGTTTCCTTGAAAACAGAATCAACTCGAATCTTACTTACTACAACCGACTAACAATCGATAAATACGCCAACATACCTCTCCCGGTTACCTCAGGAATCGGTTCCATCCGTTCAAACAACGGAGAGCTGCGCAACCGTGGCTTCGAAGCGGAATTAGCCTTCAAGGTAATTCAGAAGAGAGATATAAAATGGGATATCAACGCCAACATATCTTACAACCAAAATACAGTCGTCAAATTGCCCGACAATGGACTGGAAAACAACCGACAAGGTGCATTCCAGGTATATGATCCCAATACCAAGGAACTTGTATGGGTAGGTGGATACCAGGAGGGGCAGCGGCCTGGTGGAATGTGGGTCTTTATGGCCGATGGAATCTTTAAGAACGATTCAGAAGTAATGACGATTGCCGGTGACAGAATTGACCGCACCAGCGGCAACAACGGCAGCAACGGCCGGCCGCTCTATGGTCCAGCCATCTGGAACGCTATGACCGATGCCCAACGCGGCAACGGACTTCCTATTCAGCCGGGTGATGTGATCTGGAGAGATGTGAATGGCGATGGAATCATCGACAACTTCGACAGGGTCTATGTAGGTAATATCAATCCAAAATACTTCGGAGGTGTTTCTTCCAACTTCTCCTACAAGCGGCTCAGTTTTTCTGCCCGCATGGACTATGGTCTGAAGTTTAAGCAGTTCGACAACATCCGTCCCTGGTTTATGGGGATGATGCAGGGATCGTTCAATACCATTGAGGAGACCAAAGATACCTGGACTCCCGAGAATCCAGATGCCACATTCCCACGCTACATGTGGGCAGATCAGCTGGGTAAGAGGAACTACGCAAGAGAATCTTCGCTCTTCGTTTATGAAGCAAGTTATTTGTCGTTCCGCGAAATATCCCTATCATACAATATTCCTCTCGGATGGCTCGATTTTAACCAGATTGCATCTGTAGATGTTTCGGTAACCGGTCAAAACCTTGGCTATTGGACGGCTTCAAAATTGTACACTCCTGAAGTGAGTGGTACGGGCGGTGTCGGTGGTGGCTATAGCCTGCCGCGCAGCATAATTTTCGGTGTTAACGTCAAATTCTAAACAAATTATGGCAACGATAACCGGAATTATAACGCATAAAAAAAGTACAGTTATGAAAAAAATACAATTTCTAATCTACATTATTGTTTTTGCTTTCGCACTCCAGTCGTGCGATTCTCTCGATCTGGCACCGGAAGACTACTATGGAAGCAACAATTTCTGGAACAACGAGGCACAGGTAAAAGGATTCATTTACGGAGTCCACAATAACCTGAGATCAGCCCATCTGAATTTCTTTCTGTTGGGAGAAGCCCGCGGAGGTCTCCAGAAAAGCGGCACCTCCTCGACCGCTACCAGTCTCGACTACTCAAGTCCCTTTAAAGACCAGGATTTTACAGCACAAAAAACAGGATATGGTGCATGGGCCGGTTTCTATGGACGTTTGATTCATATCAACCACGCCATTCAGAAGATTGAGGCAGAAACACCGTTCCTTACCGAGGCGGCCAGAAACTACTATCTTGGGCAACTTTATGGCTTACGTGCCTTTAACTACTTCTGGCTCTACCGCACCTATGGTGGCGTACCTATCGTAACAGAGGTGAAAGTACTGGAAGGGGTAACCTCAGCCGAACCGCTCTACCTTGAGCGCTCGACACCAAAACAAACCCTGGATTTCATCAAGTCGGATATTGTTAAGTCGGAACAACTGTTTGGCAGCAATGTAACCATGACCGATGCCAAATCGCTTTGGTCAAAGTACGCAACTTTAATGCTGAAAGCTGAAATTTATCTTTGGTCGGCCAAAGTAACCACAGGTGATCAGTCGCCGGCTTCCGGCGACCTGGCTGTTGCCGAAGCTGCCCTTAAGGAAGTAGAAGGAAAATTCTCACTGCAGTCCAACTTCAGAAATACATTTGCCTACAACAATAAAGGCAACAGCGAGATCATCTTTGCCCTGCGTTTTCTCGATAATGAGGCTACCAATTTTGGGAACTTTATGACCTATTCCGACAACGTCTTTATAGGGGTGAAATTTGATAAAAACCTGAAGCTGATGGGTGATACCCTTAACTTAAGGGGCAATGGAATTCTCAGAAATGAGTATGTTTTTGAACTTTTCGAAAGCTACGATAACCTCGATACCCGGAAAACAGCCACTTTCCTAGACTTTTACAGCAGAAGTGCTACCAATCAGCCAGTAAGTGGTGGTATCCTGTTGCGCAAATTTTTGGGGCTGATCAATTCCAATGGCCTTAGGGTTTATGCCGACGATGTGCCGGTTTATCGCTACGCCGAGGTGTTGCTGATGCTCGCGGAAATTGAAAACAAAAAAGGGAATGATCCGTCAACATATATCAACCAGGTGCGTCAAAGGGCCTATGGTGCCAACTACAACCCCGCCATCCACGGATATACCAACCAGGGATTTGCCGCCAATGAGCTGGCCATTCTCTTCGAACGCGACAAAGAGTTTGTCTGGGAAAACAAGCGCTGGTTTGATGTGATCCGTATGCAGGATGCCACCGGGAAACCGCTGGTTTTCTCCTCAGCCGTAAACTATGGCAAAGGAACACCGGTACTCAATCCCGCGACAGAAGCCCATAAAGTGCTTTGGCCTGTAGATGTAAACACCCTTAACAACGACCCAAAACTAACGCAAACTCCAGGCTATTAATGCCTTGTCTCAAGCGACAGTTTTTCGTATAGATAAATTTTGTTTTTGTTGAATAAGGGCTCGCGTTGAGCCCTTATTCTCCAGTCAGGTAGCGCGTTCAATTAGCAAAACCAGACTAAAAGAAGTATTATTGCATGCACAGTACGCCTAAATCATAAATAAAATGCACAAAAAATTATTGACTGTTCTGATCGTTTTTTCCGCCATCATTTCGGGGTGTAATGCAAATCACAGCAGTAAGTTGCCCTCAGGAATTGAAACCATCAGTGTAGACCTGAAAAAGGTTCCCTTGTTTATCGATCGGGAAAATCGCGACATCGTGGCCATTACTCTAAAAATGCCCGATCTTGAAGAACCTCTGACCCTCGGTTCGGTTGAAGTTTTCTTTGCCCACGGATCAGAAACCTCCATTCTGAGTGAGGCATCATTCGATTATGTGGTTAAACATGAAGAAGAGACCACCACAGAGCATTTCGGAACTACTTCCTCTATCGGAAAGACCGCTAAAATAACAGGGAACCTCCAGCTCGGAGCCGGAGAGCATGACTTTAGCATAAGCTTTTCTGCAAACTCAGATGCCTTGCTCGAAAATAGTATTAGAATTGAGAAGGTGAGGCTCTCATTTGGCCGAAGAAAAAGTTTAGATATTCCCGTAGAGGAAGATTTTTCGTTCAGACCTGGGATAGTGCTCAGGGCCGCAGGGCAGGACAATACCGATACCTATAGAATACCGGGTATAATTACCACCAGCAAAGGCACCCTCGTTGCGGTATACGACAATCGCTATAACAACAGCAAAGATCTTCAGGAGGATATCGACATTGGCATGAGCCGAAGCACCGACGGAGGGATCACCTGGGAACCCATGAAAGTCATCATGGATATGGGTGAGTGGGGTGGACGTGCCGAAAGTCTGAACGGTATTGGCGACCCTGCCATACTGTACGATCCGGTCAATCAAACCATCTGGGTAGCCGCCTTGTGGATGAGCAGTGTTTCAATGCCCGACCAGAGGCTTTGGTGGGCCTCTCAACCCGGAATTGAACCGCATGAGACCGGGCAGTTTATGCTAAGCAAAAGTACCGACGACGGTCTAACCTGGTCGGAGCCTATAAACATTACCCAACAAATCAAGGACCCAAAATGGTCGCTTTTGCTTCAAGGGCCGGGAGCAGGTATTACCATGAGAGACGGAACCCTCGTATTTCCCGCGCAATTCAAGGAGGATATTGGCACAAAAGCGCTCGATGGCGGACAATTTACAGCACACTCCACCATTATTTACAGCAAAGATGGCGGCATAACCTGGCACATTGGCACCGGTGCACGGCCCAACACAACGGAAGCACAGGTAGTTGAACTTGCCGATGGTTCACTGATGCTCAACATGCGCGACGACCAAAACAGAACCGATAAAGGAGACAGCAATGGAAGAGCAGTGTCTGTTACCCGCGATTTGGGAAAGACCTGGGAGGTTCACCCCTCTTCCAACGGTGCGCTGCAGGAACCAAATTGCATGGCCAGCCTTATTGCCACTGATTTCTCTGTTGGCAATATCACGCAGCAGGTACTGTTTTTCTCCAATCCCAACAACCGCAAAAGCCGGACCAACATGACCATAAAGGCCAGTCTTGATGGGGGGCTTACATGGCCCGAGAATCTTCAAACAGAGCTCTACGGCCCGGCCGGGTATGGATATTCGTGTATGACCATGGTGGATGAAAAAACGGTGGGTATAGTCTATGAAGGCCTAAAAGAGCTATACTTCCAGAAAGTACCGGTGTCAGACATTCTTAAACAATAGTTTGTACTCAATAGACAAAAGTGTTCTTGAATTTTAGAATATTTTTATTATTTCTCTGGCTTATTTTATTGGGTTGTAACAGGGAATTAACCGAAAAACCTGCGCTTATTCCAATGCCACAGTTACTGAAGTGGAACAATGAGCATTTCCCTCTATCCGGGGGTGGTAAATCGCTCGAGACAAGGCTGGTTGAACGTTTACCCGGCGTTCCGTTTCACGATCATGAAGCTTATATCCTTAACGTAAGTGCCGATTCGGCATTACTAATGGCCACATCCGAAACAGGATTGTTCAGAGGAATGCAAACAATTGAACAGCTAACCTTCGAGAGAAAAGGGAAGAAATACCTGCAGGGATGCAATATCACAGATTGGCCGGCTTTTGCCATAAGAGGTTTTATGCAGGATGTAGGCCGAAATTACCAGTCGCTGCCAATGCTCAAAGAACAGATTGATGTAATGGCTGCCTATAAATACAATACGTTTCATTTTCATGTGACCGATTACCCCGGATGGCGCCTTGAAAGCCTTCTGTATCCGGAGCTAAAACACCCACAGACCATGAGCAGATGGCCCGGCAAATACTATTCTCAGGAAGAATTTATTGAGCTGGTGAACTATTGTCACGAACGGCATATCACGCTGATTCCTGAATTTGATATTCCTGGCCATACTGATGCATTCAGAAAAGCATTCGGACTCGAATCAATGAGCGATCCGCGTGTCAGGGACATAATCATAAATCTTATAGATGAACTGTGCGAACTGATACCTGCCGAAAAAATGCCGTTTGTCCACCTTGGAACCGACGAGGTTTGGCACTGGTATGAAAGGCCTTCTTCAGGGTTGCTTGAGGAGGCAATGCAGCGGGTTATCGGTCATGGTCGCGAAGTAATTGTTTGGCGGCCGGGGCAGGAAATCATTGGTGATTCTTTGTCGATTTCACAACTATGGTCTTATAATGGATTCCCAAAACCTGGTCACCGGTATTTGGATTCACGTTTGAACTATCTGAATCATCTTGATCCTTTAGCCGGCATCCAGCAACTCTATTTCGACAGGATCAATCTTGCGCCACATGGCGATTCTTTGCGGTTGGGAGGAATCTTGTGTTGCTGGAACGACAACAATGTGCATCATGAATACGATATAATCAGGCAAAATCCGGTATATCCCGGTATGCTGACTTACAGTGAAATAGCCTGGAAAGGTCAGCCGTTCGATACAGGCAATGATTTTCTGGCACGATTCCCCGATAAGGACCATGCTCTTTTTCAGGAATTTGCAGAATTTGAGGACCGCTTGATTCAACACAGAAATAAATACTTCCACGATAAACCCTTCCCCTACATAAAGCAGACAGCTATTGAGTGGAAAATTATCGGACCATTTGATCATGAGGGGGATGTTAACCGAAAGTTTGAAGTGGAGGAATCCCTTGCAGATTCCTATGAGGTTGATGGTAAAAATTACCAATGGATGGGACCCTTTTTGGGAGGAACCATTCATATAAACCATTTTTTCGGATACCCATCTTACTTCGAAGAAAAGTCTGGAACCGTATATGCTTCTACCAATATATGGTCGCCGGAGGACCAGGTTATTGATTGCTGGATTGGATTTCACGACTGGTCGAGATCGGGAGGCAGGCGCGGTGGACCCTTCCCGGAAAAAGGGTTCTGGCACCATACAAATCCCATGGTTTGGGTCAACGGAGAGTCAATAAAACCGCCCGAATGGGAAAATCCCGGTTTGGGTGTAAATACCGAAGAGATTCCGTTTGAAGATGTGAATTACTTCTTCAGGAAACCTTCAAAAATTAATTTAAACAAGGGTTGGAACAAAGTTTTACTGAAAGTCCCCCATGAAAAAAATTCGTGGAAGTGGATGTTTACTTTTGTTCCTGTAACGATTGAAAACAACATGGCTAAAGAAGTTCAGGGTCTTGTGTTTAAACATGTCCAATAGCTAAAAAGAAATAAAATGAAGTTTTTTGAAGGTTTAATTGCGGCTCCATTCGCTCCAATGCACGAAAGTGGAGAACTTAACTACGAAATAATACCCGGGTACTGCCAATTTTTGGATAAAAACAGAATCTCCGGCATTTTTATCAACGGTTCTACCGGTGAGGGAGTTTCACTAACGCAGAACGAGAAGGTGAAAACAACCGAGGCCTGGACAGCGGCAGCCCGCGATACCAACCTCAGGGTAATAAACCTCGTTAGCGGAACTTCGCATGCCGAATGCAGCGAAATGGCCCAAATGAGCCAAACTATTGGCGTAGATGCCATAGCCATAATTGCACCCTACTATTTTAAGCCTGCCGGAGCCAGACAGTTGGCCGAATATTGTGCGAAGATTGCCGAAAGTGTACCCAATCTGCCAGTCTATTTTTATCACATCCCGGTTCTTACTGGCGTAAATATTGCCATGAATGACTTTCTGCAAGAAGCCACAGCCATTATTCCCAACCTTGTCGGAATTAAGTATACCCACGAAGACTTTATGGATTTCTTAAGTTGCCTCAATTTCAATAATGGCAAGTACGAAATACTTGCAGGGAGGGATGAAAATCTGCTCTCGGCATTGGTTCTTGGGGCCCGGGGGGCAGTTGGAAGTACCTTCAACTATGCAGCACCGCTCTATCTTGCACTCATAGATGCCTACGACAGGGGCGACCATACTCTTGCCCGGGCACTGCAGCAAAAAGCGAACGATATGATCAGGCTTCTGCCAAAATACGGAGGGATTGGCACCGGAAAAGCCTTCATGCGGCATATTGGTTTTGAGTTTGGACAATTCAGATCGCCTGTAAAAAACATCGACAAAAGTCAGTACAAGGCATTCGAAGCCGATGTGGAATTGCTGAACATGAACGAATGGTTTTCAGTGAAATAGCTTCTAATTTCGAGATTAATGAAACCTTACAGTCTTGATATTCAAGCCCCGGTTGCCACCTTACCAATTCTTTGGGCAAAACTACCCGATTTTCCGGTGCAGGGAAATTACGAATGGGATAGCGGTCTGGCTGGCACGATTGCAGGAGCCCATGGGCCATGGATTATGATTGCCGGTGGAGCAAATTTTACAAAAAGTTTTCCATGGAAAGGAGGCACAAAACATTACCACGATTCCATATACCTGCTCAACACCGCTGCGAACGAGCATGCTGTTTGGAAACAAGCCGAGCAAAAACTATCTAAACCATTGGCCTACTCCGCTGTGGTTGAATCGAGCGATGGAATCATCGTTCTGGGGGGGGAGACACCGGATGGCCTGAGCGCAGCTGTTCAGCGACTTAGTTTCGACAACGGGATTCCGGTTTTTGAAAACCTACCCAATCTGCCGAATCCCGTTGCCGCGGCATCGGCTGTGATAATTGATCAAACACTCTTTGTTATTGGTGGAACCCGCGACAACGAATATTCTAATGAAGTTCTCTCACTAAGCCTTGCGCCAGGTATTTCAAAATGGGAGCATTTGACCAGTCTTCCGAACAAAATAACCCACGCTGTGGCTGTTGCTCAATTTGATGGCATTGAAACGTGCCTCTATCTGTTGGGCGGCCGAAACAAAAACAGCAATATTCACAGTTTTTCCAGTCAAATCTGGAAATTTTCTCCTTCAACGGACCAATGGACCCTTTCCGGCCAGCTAATGCATGGCAGGCAGCCGATATCTTTATCGGCAGGCACAGGAGTGGCATTTGGCAATAATGCAATTCTTATGATTGGTGGCGATCCGGGCATCTTATTTAATCAGACTGAACGCATCAATCTTCAACTTGAGGCGGCCGCAGGTATTGAGAATACCACCGAATTACTGGCCCTCAAACACCAATTGCTCACCAGCCATCCCGGGTTCAGCAGGGATATATTGATATTCAATACCCATTCGAACAGCTGTGGGTGTTTGGAAACCGTTAATTTTGACTTGCCGGTTTCATCGAGGGCCTTTTCATTGGGCAACCGATGGATTTTACCGCCCGGAGAAATCAGGCCTGGCTGCAGATCGTCTGAAGTACGAACATTTACCATCAAACAGCATGAATGAGTTAAGGAAGGTTTTCAGAAGAAAGTCGAACGTTTGCTCAAAGTAAAACCATATAAACACCACAGGGGTTAATCCAATGGACTTAAAAAGACTGGAAAATCAATACCGCACCGAACTGCTTGAAAAGGTGGTGCCATTCTGGATAAACCATTCTCCGGATATAGATTATGGAGGTTACTTCACTTGCCTCGACCGCCAGGGAAATGTTTTCGATACCGATAAGTTTATTTGGCTGCAGGGCCGCCAGATCTGGATGTTTTCCACCCTTTTCCAAAAGGTTGAGAAACGCCCCGAATGGCTCCAAATGGCCGAGCATGGTGCGAGCTTTATGCAGAAATATGGGCATGATGGCCAACTGAACTGGTATTTTTCGCTCACCCGCGAAGGAAAACCCCTGGTTGAGCCCTACAACATCTTTTCCGACTGTTTTGCAACCATGGGCTTTGGACAGCTTTTTGGCATTACCGGCAACGAAGCCTACGGAAACATTGCCAAAAACACCTTTCAAAATATCCTGAAACGAAGTGGAAATCCCAAAGGCCGCTTTACCAAACAAACTTCAGAAAGACCTTTAAAGGGATTTTCCCTTCCCATGATTTTGTGCAATTTATCGCTCGAAATTGAACACCTGCTTACATCAGAACAAGTGGAAGAGACCATTGATACTGCCCTGCATGAAGTATTGGAAGTCTTTTATCATCATGAGTCGGGACTTATTCTGGAAAATGTACTGCCCAACGGAAGTTTTTCAGACTCGTTCGAAGGGAGACTCATCAATCCCGGACATGCCATCGAAGCCATGTGGTTTGTTATGGACTTGTCGGTCAGACTTAAACGACCCGAACTGGCAGAGAGGGCTGTAGAGATTATGCTGCATACCCTTAAATATGGTTGGGATGAAAAGCATGGCGGTATCTTCTACTTTTTAGATCTGAAGGGCCATCCTCCCCAACAGCTGGAATGGGATCAGAAACTCTGGTGGGTTCACATTGAAACCCTCATCAGCCTTATAAAAGGATTTGCCCTTACCGGTAACCCGGAATGCCTCCGCTGGTTCGAAATTGTACATAACTACACCTGGTCGCATTTTGCCGACTCCGAACATCCCGAATGGTTCGGCTACCTTAACCGAAGAGGCGAAGTTTTGCTGCCTCTTAAAGGAGGAAAATGGAAAGGGTGCTTCCATGTACCCCGCGGACTTTTGCAGATATGGAAAACTCTTGAGCAAATCAATGCATCAAAGGCATGATCGGTTGTTGTGCACTTAAAACCTAAAGAAAGTGAATTCAGGCAAGGGAAGTATTACTGCAGAAAATCCACCTCTAAAATGGTGGCGGCAGATTTTTATAATCTGCCTGATCTTGATAGGGCCTATTGATGCCTTACACGCCTCAAACGAAAAACCTACAGTAACCCGCCTGGAAATAGCTACCATAGGTAACCTCGATACGCCAGACCTCCCCGAGGGTCTATCGGGCGTATTCTCCGGAATTTCTGGAAGTCAGCTGGTGGTAGCCGGCGGATCACATTTTCCAGCCGGAAAGCCCTGGGAGGGAGGGAAAAAACATTTTTCGGACATGATTACAGGGTACCAACGATCGTCGTCGGGTACGTTAATTCCCAATGGAGAAATCGGCAGGCTGCCAGTAGCCGTAGGTGAAGGGGGTTCTCTCACAACACCCATGGGGGTGATTGCATTAGGAGGAGAAACCCTTCAGGGATTGAGCAACAGGGTATTTGTTGTTCAGGCAGGTTCCGGTACTGCAGAAGTAAAAGAGTTGCCAGCACTTCCCGCTGCCCTAAAGGCAATGGCATCGGTGGTGATTGGACAAACCATCTATGTGATGGGGGGAGAAGATGCCCATGGTGCCTCCTCCTACTTTTGGAGAATGGATCTATCCAGAGCAGAACCAGTATGGGAAATTCTTCCCGACCTTCCTCTAAGCATCAGTCATGCCATGGGCGTTGCACAAATGGATGGCGAAGAGGTCAGCATCTTCCTTTTCGGTGGCAGAGCCCGACATCCCGGAGATTCACTTACCACTTTCTCGTCGCGCGTTTATCACTACCGTCTATCAGCTGGCATATGGAAAGAACGCAGAAACATCGGGTACCCAAAACATTCTGCAATTGCTTTGGCTGCCGGGGTGGCAGCACCTGTTGGAGCATCCCATATTATGCTGGCCGGCGGCGATCAGGGAACCACATTCAACGAAGTGGAGAAGGCAATTCTGTCTATGAACGCCGGGAACACCAAAGCAATGGCTCTGCGCGACTCACTCTGGATACATCATCCCGGATTTTTCGATAAAGTGTTGCTTTACAATACGGTTACTGATGCGTGGTTCGAAGCCGGAGCCTTTGAGGCGAAACCTCCTGCTGTATTGCCAATAATTGTTTGGGGCAACTCATATCTCCTGGTGGGCGGGGAATTACGACCCGGGATCAGATTGCCCGAAATACGCGAAATACGCTTTTCTGTACAACCCCTGTTTGGTTGGATCAACTATGTGGTTCTGGGAGTATATTTTATAGGTATGATCCTCCTGGGATTCTTCTTTATGAAGAGAGAGGGAAATACAGACGACTTTTTTAAAGCTGGGGGTCGAATTCCCTGGTGGGCTGCGGGCATTAGTATTTTTGCTACTACACTCAGTGCTATAACCTTTATTGCAATTCCCGCCAAATCGTATGCTTCCGATTGGCGAATGCTTACTTTTAATCTGACAATCGTCTTGATTGCTCCCGTGGTCATTCGCTATTTCTTGCCATTCTTTCGCCGTCTTAACCTCGACACTGCCTACCACTACCTCGACAT
>DIUI01000084.1 GCA_002428215.1 Prolixibacteraceae bacterium UBA6162 | reverse complement strand
AGTAACCTGCTCTCCTGGAAGGTAATTGCGCTTAATACAGCCTGTAATTTCAATATCTTTTTGCTGCATATCGGAAACGGCACACCCACCTTTGGCGCTGCATCCGGAGCATGCCGACGCATTCAGAATGGATACTATAAGTGAATCGGAATTAACCTGCTTCACTACCGCACTATGTCTTAACAAATCCATTTAAACTTGTAAAGTGGCAAATCTACATATTTCGGGATTTAAATTAGAGGACAGAACTCCATTTTTTGGATCCAAAGGCCTTATTTAAAAGTATTCTATTTAATCCGGAAAGCAGCCTTAAAGCATCCAATTCAAAAGCATTCAGGCATTTGACAGAGGCTTGCAAATTGGTTCTGAATTCGATTAGCAGCCATCTGATAATTGCATAAATTTGAAGACAATAAAAGAGTAATTTGTGTTGTATTTCATCCAAATTTAGGTCTAACAATGTGTTATAACATTGCATTTCTTACCCGAAGAATGGAACTTTATGCCAAGCGGTATGAACATGTACTGCCCTCCCCCATCAAGAATCTTTCATTGAACAACAAGGAGTTTCCGGCTTACTATTGGGTTAATGGATTTGAACACCCGGAACTACCGGTCGTCACCGACAAAGGCATTATTGCAGCTACCTGGGGTTTGATTCCGGAATGGACCAGCACAGAATCAGATGCCCGGATGGTCCGTCAAAAAACCTTGAATGCGCGTGGAGAGTCCATTTTCGAGAAACCGGCGTTCAGGCAGTCAGCGAACAGCAAAAGGTGTTTGCTCGGAATTGAAGGATTTTATGAATGGCGGCTTTTTAAAGGAAACAAGTATCCTTATCTGATTTTACCAGCATCGGAACAATATTTCTCCTTGGGTTGCCTTTACAGCGAATGGATAAACGGCGACACCGGAGAAATTAAAACCACTTTCTCGATAGTCACTACCCCTGCCAATGAAATTATGGCCGAAATACACAATACGAAACAGCGAATGCCGCTTCTTCTGCCTAAAAACATGGAGTCATTCTGGATTAATTCAACCGCACTTCCTGAAGCTATTGGAAATCTGATTACCCCTTTCCCATCTTCAGAAATGCAGGCAATTACCGTTTCGAGGCGGTTTAATGCATCCACCAGCAACCGCAACATTCCAGAGGCAATGCAGGGGGTTCGCTATCCTGAACTCGAACCGGGCAACGCACCTACCCTATTCTGAACTTGATTGTTACAGCATTTTCTTTTCAATATCTGCAAGCCGGGATTCATGTGCAGGAGAATAAGTACCCGAATGGTTCAGGAGATAGAAAAATAATCCGTGTGCCCGTTTTAAATAATCGGATGCCTGCTCAGATTTATTCGATGCGATGTACAAATCGGCTTCAAGAAGCATTAGTTCAGCAAGCACTTCAAGGTGGCCGTGTGTATAGTGGTGTTCTTTTAGAAGCTTTTCAGTAAGTGAGTCTGCGGGTATAGACAGAAAAAATGCAGCCTCCTGCTTCAGGAAATCAACGTATGCATTCTCTACCATGTGGGTAGCCTTATCAAGGTCACGTTTTCCAATCAATGCCAAAACAGCTCTGATTAAATCCGCCATCATTTCAATCATTCTAAGGATATAATCTTTCTGATACATTTTAAAATCTGATTTTTGCGCAGTTTATTGGATTATTCCGAACCTTCGTCCAACAATAATTTTTAATATTACCAATCAAAATTAGACCGTTTTAAACAATTACCAACTTTTCATGAAGCAGAGTTTTAAGAAGACCCTACTGTCTCTAATTATTACAGTGGCTATTGGGAGTGCACAAGCACAGCCAGGACCGGCATTCAACAAATACCACACACCGGCAGAAGTGCAGACGCAATTGAGCAATTTTCAACGCAGCAATCCGCAACTGGTGACATTGCATCCTATTGCCGTTTCTCCGGGGGGAGTTACCCTCAATGTCATCGAAATCGGACGGCAGCAATCGGATGGTCCTGCTGTATTCGTGGGAGCCAATCTCGATGGAACCCACCCCTTGGCAACCGAAGGGGCTTTGGGGCTTGCAAAACTCCTGATTGATTCAGCAGCTTATCGTTCGCAGGTAAAGTGGTTTATTCTCCCACTCGGCAATCCGGATGCTGCGGCCAATTTCTTTGCTTCACCCCGCTACCGCAGTACATTAAACCGGATGAAGATTAATCTGGATGTTGACGATCAAACCAATGAGGATGGATTTGAAGATCTGAACGGTGACGGCTATATAACGATGATGCGCAAAACATCGCCCGAAGGCAGCTACCGGATTTCCGACGAAGATGCAAGGCTGATGGTTAAAGCCGATCCGCTTAAAGGAGAGCGGGGCGTATACGTGCTATACAGCGAAGGTATCGATAATGATGGAGACGGACTTTTCAACGAAGATGAGCCCGGGGGTGTAAATCCCGGAATTAATTTCCCGCACGACTTTCAACATTTCAATAAGGAGGCCGGGCTTTGGCCGGGTTATGCACCGGAAACCTTTGGGATTATGAAATTCATTTACGAACACCCTGAAATTGCCATGAGCATTACCCTGGGTGGCTCCAACTTTCTTTCGGATCTCCCACAGGAGGGCCGCAGCGATTTTGACCCCAACCGAATAAGGGTGCCCGAACGACTGGCCCGACAGTTGGGAATTACCAGTAATCAGCCGCAAACACTGCAGGGATTGCTTGAACTTATGTCGTCCCGTTTTCCGGATATGGCAATTACTGAAAATACCGTATTGAGCCAACTCAACCTCGGACCCGAGAAAAACTTCAGAAAAAACGACTTAATCTTTTACCAAACCCTGGCCAAAAGTTACAAAGAACACCTTCTGTCCAATAAATTATCGACCAGTAGAATGGCACCTGAAAAGCCACGAAGCGGTTCGTTTGAACTCTGGAGTTACTTTCATCTGGGGGTACCATCCATTGCCCTTAGCTTATGGGAACCCGATGGTGTAGCCGACACCTCGGCTGTAGCCGGATCGGGCAACAGTCAGGGTAATAATCCAAGGCTATCAGCCGCACCGGCTGTCTCCCAGGAAAAGCAGTGGCTAAAATATTTTGATGCCTCTGGCAAGAATGGCTTTGCGAACTGGCAAGCTTTTAGCCACCCACAGCTGGGCGAAGTTGAAATTGGAGGATTCATTCCATTCGC
>DIUI01000006.1 GCA_002428215.1 Prolixibacteraceae bacterium UBA6162 | reverse complement strand
TCGTCAAGACCAACGAAGTCGGCTCCTGCATCTTTAGCTTCCTGCACCTTATCGGGAGTTACCAAAGCGAGAACCCTAACCTCTTTACCAGTACCATGGGGTAACGAAACTACGCCTCTAACCATCTGGTTAGCTTTCCTTGGGTCAACGCCAAGACGGATGTCCACATCAACCGAAGCATCAAATTTGGTAAAGGAGATATTCTTCACCAATTCTGCGGCCTCGTCGATGGAGTACAATTTACCAATCTCGACTTTATCAAGTGCAGCTTTTTTGTTTTTCGTAATTCTGCCCATCGTATAAAATTTAATTAATTATTGAATGGAGAATCACCTTCAACATTGATCCCCATACTTCTGGCAGTACCAGCAACCATGCGCATAGCTGCTTCGAGCGTAAAACAGTTTAAGTCGGCCATTTTTGATTCTGCAATCTCTTTTACCTGATCCCAGGAAACCGATCCTACTTTCTTTACATGAGGCTCTGAAGAGCCCTTTTTTTGTTTCGAAGCATCCATAAGCTGAATGGCGACAGGAGGCTGTTTGATAACAAAATCAAACGATTTATCAGCATACACTGTAATGATTACCGGCAACACTTTCCCTGCAAGGTCTTGTGTCCGCGCGTTAAACAATTTACAGAACTGCATGATATTAACCCCTTTCGACCCTAACGCTGGTCCTACCGGAGGTGATGGATTGGCCGCACCCCCCTTGATTTGTAACTTGATTAATCCAGCAATTTCTTTCGCCATAGCAAAATTTTAGAGCGTTTTTACTCCTTTTCGACCTGCATGAAGCTAAGCTCCAAAGGAGTCTTTCTACCAAAAATCTTCACCATTACCTGCAGCTTCTTCTTCTCCTCATTGATTAACTCAATGGTTCCGTTGAAACCGTTAAATGGTCCATCGATTACTTTCACCGTTTCACCCATCAGGAAGGGATTGTTCATCTCTTCTGCGGTTTCGGCAAGTTCGTCCACTTTACCCAATATCCGATTGATTTCGCTCTGACGCATCGGTACCGGATCGCCGCCTTTAACGTCGCCCAGAAAACCAATAACATTGGGAATGTTGCGCAAAATATGCGTAACCTCACCCTCCAAAGACGCCTCAATTAGGACGTAACCTGGATAAAAGTTTCTCTCCTTGCTGATTTTTTTACCGTTTCGGATCTGATAAACCTTCTCGGTTGGAATGAGCACCTGTGAAACAAACTTCTGAAGATCACCACGGGCGATTTCGTTTTCGATGTACTCCTTCACCTTCTTCTCTTTCCCACTAATAGCGCGAAGGACATACCATTTTCTACCTGTATCGCTCATTGTTACTCCAGTTTCAGATTAATAAAATAATCCATAGATAAATTCCATTATGTTCTCAAAAGAGATATCCATAACGAAAATTACGAGTGATATAATTAGGGAAGCAACCATTACAACTATTGAACTGCTTTGCAGTTCTTTCCATGTTGGCCATGTGACCTTGTTCACAAGCTCATCGTAAGCCTCTTCAATGTAAACTTTGAGTTTCATTCAGCTAAGTGTTTTGTTTGTTTAAGTCCACATGCCGTTCCGCGATTAAGCGGATTTGCGAAGTTTCGTATGCCGGAAACACCATTCCTGCTGTAGGGGTGTGTTCGAACTTTTTTCTGCAACGCATTATTTTTATTTAGCACGGATGGTAAGACTCGAACTTACTGAACTCCCTTAATGAGTTACATCCGAAAATAGTCCCGGAACAGAATTCCGGGACTATCCAGGATATTGTATATCAGCGAATAATATTATTCAATGATTTCGGTAATCTGACCTGCACCCACAGTACGTCCACCTTCGCGGATAGCGAAACGAAGACCAATGTTAACAGCTACAGGATAGATGAGGGTAACTTCGATGGATACGTTATCGCCAGGCATTACCATGTCGCGACCTTCAGGCAGAGTGATCTCACCGGTTACGTCGAGGGTACGCAGATAAAACTGAGGACGATATTTGTTATGGAATGGAGTGTGACGACCACCTTCTTCTTTCTTCAATACATAGATCTCAGCTTTGCAGCGGGTATGAGGAGTAATCGATTTTGGCTTAGCCAGAATCTGACCACGCTTAATCTCTTTCTTGTCCACACCACGAAGCAGCAAACCAACGTTGTCGCCAGCCTGACCGTCATCAAGGATTTTGCGGAACATCTCAACACCTGTACAAACAGTTTTGCGACCTTCGGCACCCAAACCAATGATTTCGATTTCGTCGCCGGTATGAATTTTACCGGTTTCGATACGACCAGTTGCAACTGTACCACGACCAGTGATCGAGAATACGTCTTCTACAGGCATCAGGAATGGCTTGTCAATATCACGGGGAGGCAGCGGAATCCAGGTGTCAACTGCATTCATCAGTTCCATGATTTTATCTTCCCAAAGCTGCTCACCATTCATGGCTCCCAGCGCAGATCCGCGGATAACCGGAGAGTTGTCGCCATCAAACTGATAAAAACTCAAAAGGTCACGAACTTCCATTTCTACAAGATCAAGCAACTCTTCGTCCTCAACCATGTCAACTTTGTTCATGAATACTACAATACGTGGAACGTTTACCTGACGGGCAAGCAGAATGTGCTCGCGGGTCTGTGGCANNCTGTAACCATGTTCTTCACGTAGTCGGCGTGACCTGGACAGTCAACGTGCGCATAGTGACGATTCTCAGTAGAGTACTCTACGTGAGCGGTATTAATAGTAATACCCCTCTCCTTTTCCTCAGGAGCATTGTCGATTGAATCAAAAGATTTTACCTCAGAGAGACCTTTCTTAGCCAATACCATGGTAATGGCAGAGGTCAGGGTTGTTTTACCATGATCAACGTGGCCGATAGTACCAATATTGACATGGTCTTTGTCCCTTTTAAAATGTTCTTTTGCCATAACTCGAAATTTTATTTAGTTTTTAAAATTATTTGAGCCGAAGACGAGAATTGAACTCGTGACCTCATCCTTACCAAGGATGCGCTCTACCCCTGAGCTACTCCGGCGATGCCCTCTGCCCGAGATTTAATCGGTCAGAAACTTGAGCGGGAGACGGGATTCAAACCCGCGACCCTCAGCTTGGAAGGCTGATGCTCTATCGACTGAGCTACTCCC
>DIUI01000060.1 GCA_002428215.1 Prolixibacteraceae bacterium UBA6162 | reverse complement strand
GTGCTCTATTCAGTCGAGGGTCGCTTTGCCGGTTGGCCAGCCAACCATGGTATCTGGGTCTGGGACAACGAAATTCTGGTAGGGTTTGTTGATGCCGAACACATGGACCGGTCGGGCCATACCTACAATCCCGAAACTGCCCGCAACAAATATGCCCGCAGCCTCGATGGAGGGGAAACCTGGACCATTACAGATGCCTGGGCTTTGGGTCAAACCGGCCGGGGATACGACAATGCCATTGAACCAGAAAAAGCAGAGAATCCACGGGAGTTATCTGAACCAATGGGTAATTTCTCGCAGCCGGGCTTCCTATTTACCTTGCTGCGTCACGACAACAGTTTTGGCCCTTCGCATTTTTACCATTCAGACAACAAAGGATATTCGTGGCATGGCCCTTATCTCTTGCCCAACCTTCATACCGACGGGATTGCCTCCCGAACCGATTATATTATAGACGGACCACAAGAGATGAGTCTTTTCGTAACAGCAGCAAAAACAAACAAACGTGAAGGACGGATTGGTTTGATGCGCACCAAAAATGGGGGTGTCGACTGGCAATGGGTATCGTGGATTGGTCCCGAGCCTGACGGTTTTGATATAATGTCGTCGTCGTTACGGCTTTCTGATGCTGAGATTCTTACCATCATCCGCAGCCGTACAGCCGACCGGCATGACTATTTATCGGCATACAGTACCAGCAACAACGGAACAACCTGGGAACGTTTGCGCAATCCGGTCGAGGATACCGGACAGGGTGGCTCGCCGCCAGCATTGCTGCAAATGAAAGATGGCAGGTTGGCCCTTGCCTATATTTACCGGAGTGAGTACGGCTCCAGAGTTAATCTGCGGTTCAGCAATGATCGTGGCAGAAGCTGGAGTCCGGAAATCGTAGTTCGCTGCAACGATGGCGCAACCCGTGATGCCGGATATCCCCGAATGGTTCAGCGCGCCGATGGCAAGCTGGTAATCATATACTACTGGAATCATGCCCGAAAAAAAGGAGCACTACCCTACCGTTACATTGCAACTTCTATCGTTGATCCTTCTGAATGGGTAAATTAAAGCACGCTAAATAACCCAGCAGAGTTCCCATAAAAGCCAATTATTTGGAAGGATATACGGGACTTACCAAAGATTCGGTCGCTTCATACTTGCTGCCGCTCGCCCAGCGAACTCCCCGGGTAAAGATTTGCCAGGCCTCCGGAATACGAAGTTCGGCCGGATCGTGGCCAATGCTTACATAAAAAACACGGCCTTTTCCATAATATTTCTTCCATACTACCGGAACAACCGCACCCGTAATCCAGCTGTCGTGGTTACCGCTGAACGTAGTGGTTGCCAAAACCCTGGCATTGGGATCAACATGCATATAATATTGCTCCGACTTAATAGGAAATCCATTAATACCGGCGGTAATAGGATCTTCAGTGTTGGTAATTTCTACTCTGTAATCGATTACCCCTCCAGGATGAGAGACCCACTGACCACCCACCATATATTGATATTCGGTATTGTCACGGAAGGAATCGGCCAGTCCACCATGTATCCCCGCAAGGCCAACACCCGATTTAACCGCATCAAGAAGACCTTTCTCCTGTTCACGCGTTATCTTCCCCATGGTCCACATCTGTATGATAAGATCGACCGACTGCATTATTTCGGGATTGGTGTAAACCCCAAGTGAGTCGGAAATAATCAGGTCTGTTTTATCCTGCAACCACTCAGCAACAATCTCCTTGAAAAGTTCAGGTTTATGTCCATCCCAGCCGCCCCAAACCAGAAGGATTTTTCGACCTTCTATCGATGGTAAATTACCGGCCTTTACACTGTTCGAGACCAGAATTAAAGCTAGTAGCAATAATGTAGTTGAGAAAAGTCGGCAAATTCGTTTCATGGTATAGATTTTTAGTTTTACAACGACCTGATTATGATCCACTGCAAACAAATGTACACTATTTTTCTTTGCAGGATATAGTTGAAAGCAGCTGCATTCCTGTTTTGGGTACCCGAAATTATGGCTTGTGCTGTAGTCTTATCGTGAGGATTTACGTGGGTTGAATGTTGTAGCTTAATGCAAACTAACTGCCTTTTGGTTGCCCACAAAATCAAATGACAGAGTACTTCAAACAGATTGCAACGCTGAGCAAACACGTAAGCAACGGATTAGATCCAAAATTTGAATCTAAAAAACACAAGCTTGAATTTAAAAATGTTTGCGACAGATTCTGATGGTTTCAAGCGCCGATTCGGGGGAACAAAGTTCCGGAGCATCGCCACTAAGCAGTATAGATGCAAAATAGGCCATCTCGTTTGAGAAACCAAGGTTGGCATCACCGGCAGGAACCGTTGTAATTTGCTCATCACTGGCTACTTTTATGAATTCCGGATCGGCACTCGAATAAAACAGACTTGCCTTTTCGAATAGGGCCGAGAATCCGGCTCCAAAAGGGAAAGCAGAATGAAAGATATTCCCGCCGTCGATTTTTACCTGAAGTGTTCTGCTTTTATAGCCCCATAATGCGCTTACGTAATCGTGGTTGCTTAACTTACCGGGAATCGCTATGCTGCTGATGGTGTCGGGAACGCCACAGACCCATTGTGCATAATCGATATCGTGAATGAGCAAATCGAACAAAGCACCGCCCGAGGAACCAAAATCTTGCTGTTTGATTTTCCATTCACCCCATGCAGGGAGACCAGAAAATCGGGAGAGCGACAAAAACTGCAGTTCGCCCAACTCTCCGGAGTCGATATAGTGTTTAAGCTTCAAGTAAGGAGGCATAAATCTTAGCACGTGCCCTATCATAAGCCTGACACCTTTTGCGCGGGCCAAATCGATGAGTGCTTCGCCCTGAGTAGGGTCGAGAACAAAAGGTTTTTCGAGAAACACATGTAATCCAGCCTCAAGAGCCTCCTGTGCGAGGTGGTAATGCAAATTGGTGTGGACCGATAATACCACTGCATCGAGGTCTTCTTTCTGAAGGCAATCAGAAAAATCGGAATAGAGTCTTATGGAATCAAGCCAGTCGGTCTCCAGGGCTCCCACCGTAAAATTACCTTTTTGCTCATTCAGTTTCCGGTGAATATCGGCATGGTTTTTATCCACAATAGCAACCAGTTCGAGGTCGCTGTTGTTCAAAATATTGAGGGTATGGGTTTGCCCCATAAATCCAAATCCTACTACAGCAATACGGTTCATCGTTTCTTTTGGAACAGCGGTTCTTTACATTAATTCACGGCCCAGCTTCGGCCACCTCTGCCACCACGGGTAAAGGCCCTCACCTGCACAGGTCCGTCAACCTTCACTGGCTCGGTGTAAACAGCCGAATTTAGAGAAGGTTCAGAACCATCAGTAGTGTATCGAATTACAAAACCCGGAAACGAAAGATTTGCCTTAAGCCACCCGTCCTCCACAACAGCCCCGGGCAAAGGAATCCGAAAATGGTATCCTCCCTTAAAGGTATCGAGACGAATCAGCTCCCTCTGCCCAATCCGGTTGGCAAACCGACTCCACTCCGATTCAATTTTCCGTATACGTTCGCCGGAATCGGCTTCATCTTCCCATTCCATGGGCTGCGACCATACCTTCTCGGCAAAGGCAAAAAGTTTTGGGATGATGTAGTAATGCATCATAGCCTCTCCCCTTACTGTTTCTGTCCACAGTTGAGCCTGGATTCCTATAATATTGGAACGATTCCCGGGTTTTAATCGCTCCTTGTCGGGATAGGAATGGTTGTTTTCGGAAAACACACCCAAGTCGTTGTAAACTGTCGATTTATATACATCGAACGGCACCAGTAAAAAAGGATCAATGGCATCCTGGAACCCTCCCCAATATAGACCCGGTTCCTTAGGGTCGGTATTATAGGCCAGATCAAAATAGAGGTTGGTAACGTTGCATAAAA
>DIUI01000050.1 GCA_002428215.1 Prolixibacteraceae bacterium UBA6162 | reverse complement strand
ATCTAGGCGACAACCCTGGCCGCAATGAACCTACTACGGGTGAGATCAACTATTTGAATATATTCAGACATATTCACAACAAGGGATACGATGGAGTTTTATGCATGGAACACGGTAAGAGTATACCCGGAAAAGAGGGAGAACTTGCCTTACTTGAAGCCTACCGAAAAATGGACGCTTTCTGATTCAAAAAAGAATCATTGCTGATCGCGATATTGTCCGGGTGTAATTTTTTCCATTGCTCTGAATACCCTAATAAAATTAGAGTAAGAACCGAAACCACACCTCTCTCCTATTACATCCAGAGAATATACATCACCGTCGTTTTTCCGCAGCAGGGTTTTAGCTTCAGCAACCCTGTAGCTGTTGACAAACATTGAGAAATTCATGCCATACTCGGCATTGATAAAATGGGAAACATACGTTCGGTTGGTTCCCAGCAACGACGACAGATCCCATATTTTTAAATCATGGTTGAGGTAGATTTTCTCCACCAGAAAAAGCTGGTTGATTTTCCGGTACATCTCTTCCCGGTCTAACCGTGAGTGATGGATGGCGGTATGCTCAGTCGATTCCTCCCGGCCTATCTCGCAAACCACCTGATTCTGACCATTTCCTAAATAACCCAGCACAAACAACATAATAGAGAACAACCCTGATGGAATCAACAACAGCAACTCGTTATTCAGAAAAGCGGTCTTTCCGATAATATTAAAAAGGATGCTGAATACTGCAACAACAATAAATGATTGAAAAATGTAGGAACTCCATCGAATATCCCGTCCTTGTTGGTTGGAATAAAAGTCCTGAATCCGCCTTTCGTGTTGCTTGATTAGGGCATAACCCTTGGTGAAATAAAAGACAATCTGTATAAGGTAAAACAAACGATTGAGCATAAAAACAAGCCTCCCCCAGAAATATTCACTTGAAATGCTGAAGGAAAAACGGTAGGCTTCACTAAAATAATCTGAAGGACTGGTCTCGGCCAACTGCCGGAACTCTCTGTTCACCAAAAATGCCATTAATCCTACTACCAATGCCGGCACATAGTGCCACAGATAACTCCTCCGAAGTTTATTATCAACAGTTAATAGCCGGATATACTGATAATAAGTCGGATATACCATCAGGGAGGCAAAAACATAGACAGGATCGTAGTACAAATACTGATCGAAAATGGCATAAAAAAACAGAGAATGTCCGAGATACAACAGAAAGGCAACGAACATAAAAACCCCCAGGAAAAATTTAGCTGTGTTCCTTTTAGACCAACCACTCAAAAACACAATGGCCCAAAAACCAGAAACATATAAGGGAGTTAAAACTGCAATCGCTTGTAACACGTCTATACAATCAGGAAGATTCCTAACTTTCAGAATCTATTAGCAGCCCCTAAGATAACGATGTTTCAAATCTTAAGGGAATGGAAACAACCATAATTTCGAATTAGCAAACTTGCCAACCATCAAATGCAGCGCAAAGCCACTCCTGCCTGAGTTTTAACATTCAACCACATTGGTCGAATCTACAACAAAATCGCCAAATTCATAGTGCGATGTTTAAAACTTCACTTACACGTATTTAAATCGCTTGATATTCTTCTTGGGCGTCTTTTCAAACTCCTCCGAAACAATTTCCAGATTGCTAACATGCTCATATTTGGGCAGATCTCTATTGAGTTTTTTGAGATTATCGGCCATTATCTGAGGAATTTGGCTGGCATCAATCTGATCGGCTTTTAATGCTTCGGCATCGGGATAGACAAGGCCTGTTAGCTTATGATTTCGGTCGACCACCACGCATTCGGCCACGTAGGGTAAATTTGCCAATTTAGCCTCAATCTCTTCGGGGTAAATGTTTTGTCCGGAGGGTCCAAGAATCATATTTTTAGACCGTCCTCTGATATAGATAAAATTGTTCTGATCAATCACTCCGAGATCTCCGGTTTTCAACCAACCATCGGCTGTAAAGGCAGCACTGGTAGCCTCTTCGTTCTTAAAGTATCCCAACATCAGATTTTCGCCCTTTACCTGTATCTCGCCAACAATGTTAAAGGGATCTTCAGAATCGATTCGAACCTCCATTCGGTCTACCAGTTTTCCGGCAGAGGATGGCATAGTTTTATTCCACGCAGCGTAGCTGATGAGCGGGCCACATTCCGTCATCCCGTATCCGATGGTAAAAGGAAAATCAATCCTTTTAAAAAACTTTTCTACATCAGCACTTAGTGGGGCACCCCCTATTACGATTTCAAAAAAGCGGCCACCAAAGGTCTCTAACAGTTTGGCCTTTATCTTTTTGAGAAGTAGTTGATTAATTACTGGAATCTTGAGTAAAATTTTTATCGCGGGTTTGCTGAGTGTTGGCACCAGACGCTTTTTGTATATTTTCTCAATGATTAATGGTACCGATAGAATCAGGTGAGGTCGCACTTTGGAAAAAGCCTGCGTTATGAGCTGGGGTGTCGGCATTTTTGAAAGGAAGGTAATATGACAACCGAGCGTGACGGGGAAGAGAAATTCAAAAAGCAACCCATATACATGAGCCATGGGCAAAAAAGAGACTATTTTCGATGCCGGGGCAAGAGGCATGTTTTCACGGGCATATACTAAATTCGACAAAAGGCTTCGTGCAGGTATCATAACACCTTTAGTAAAACCTGATGTGCCCGAAGTATAAGAAATTACACAACACTCTTCGGGGCTCCAGGTGTAGAATCCAAGCTTTGATTCCATTAACCGGTTTTTTTTGTAATAGTCAAATGCATCTGCCAATTTGTATTCAAGAGTACTGTCGGCAGCATAGTGTACCGTGAAATCTTCAAGCAATACAATAGCCTCAAGGTTGGGACACAGGGAAGTATCGATTTTATCTGCCAGCGACTTTGCGACAAACACCATTTTTGACTCGGAATGGTTCAGGATATGATTGGTGTCTGGAACACTAAAATCGGGCAGTACAGGAACCACAATAGTTCCAGCCGTAAGGGAGGAGAGAAAAACAGTTCCCCATCGTGCGGAATTTCGGCCAAGAACGGCAATTTTGTCCCCTTGTCGCACCCCCGAAACCTGATAAAAAAGATGGAGCGATTTAATGTAATGCGCAACATCGGCATAATTCAGGTCACCGCCATCGAAATCGGAGAAAGCCACTCCATTCCAATTGTTTTCAAATGCTGTAGCATAGAGTTTCGACAAATCAGTCATATGGTTAGGTTTTGGTTTGATACATGCAATCGCTGGATTGCCGGCCATGATCGCAATCGTGGTACTCCATTTTAAAAATCCGACCCGTGCAACCACCTACGCAATATAATCGAAGATTTTGAATTTTAAAAGATATTGTTCTGAAATTTTCAGTTTTGATTTACAGAGAGTTGCAGTCCGGGCAAAGCAATTGAATTCGCCTGGACCCATGTATAAAACAAAAAAACCCCGATGCCT
>DIUI01000105.1:10249-11037 GCA_002428215.1 Prolixibacteraceae bacterium UBA6162 | reverse complement strand
CGGAACTACCACCTATTGGAGGAACTCCACACCCTTCCATCAGTAGGCTATCTTACCAAAATCAAAAACAACGCATAATCAAAACCTTCTATAATGTACGTATCGCCAATAAGAGAGCCACTTATAAAGGGTGACAAGAGTTACAGCCAGGTTACAAAAGACATTTTGTCGCCTATGGCCGGCAAGCCATCCATATACTGGTACATAGGAATTGCCCTTGCAGGTTCGGCAGCATTGTTCGGAGCATGGGCTACCTACATCACCGTTTTTTACGGCATCGGAACCTGGGGGCTTAACAAAACCATTGGATGGGCCTGGGATATCACCAACTTTGTATGGTGGGTAGGTATCGGTCATGCCGGTACTTTCATTTCCGCCATTTTGTTGCTATTCCGTCAGAAATGGAGAACTTCCATTAACCGATCGGCCGAGGCTATGACACTTATCGCCATTGCAGCAGCAGGGTTTTTCCCGCTTATACATATGGGGCGTTTGCTGTTTGGATTCTTTATCTTTCCGTACCCCAACACACGCGATTTATGGGTCAACTTTAACTCTCCACTTTTGTGGGACGTATTTGCGTTAACCACCTACTTTTTGGTTTCCCTGATATTCTGGTACGTAGGGCTAATTCCCGACATAGGTACTGTTCGTGATAAAGCAAAATCTAAAATCAGAAAGATGATCTACGGATTTCTGAGCTTTGGATGGACCGGATCGGCAAAACATTGGTCGAGACACGAAACCGTCAGTATGGTGCTTGCCGGTCTGGCGGCTCCCCTGGTTCT
>DIUI01000105.1:9930-10205 GCA_002428215.1 Prolixibacteraceae bacterium UBA6162 | reverse complement strand
AAAGCGCTGAACCTCGAAGACTATATTACGGTAAACCACATCGAATCGATGAATAAGATCATCATACTAACCGGTTCGGTTGTGGGAGTTGCCTACCTTACAGAATTCTTTATCGCCTGGTATTCAGGTGTTGAGTATGAACAGTATGCTTTTATGAACAGGGCTTTTGGTCCTTATGCCTGGGCATACTGGATTATGATGACCTGTAATGTCATTACTCCACAGCTCTTCTGGTTTAAGAAAATCAGAACCAGTATCTGGGCAACTTTTGTCAT
>DIUI01000105.1:0-9900 GCA_002428215.1 Prolixibacteraceae bacterium UBA6162 | reverse complement strand
CTGGTAGAGGTTGGACTTTACGTGGGAACCTTTGGGCTCTTCTTTACATTGTTTCTTCTCTTTATCAGGGTCTTCCCGGTAATTGCCATTGCCGAGGTAAAGAGTGTTCTTAAGTCATCGGGCGAAAACCAAAAAGCTGCACACCATGAATAAATATATCACGGCTTATTATTACGACGAGGAGGATCTGCTCGGAGGCATTGAGCAAATAAAAGCCAAAGGCCTCAGCATATCAGATGTACTCATCCCATTTCCAGTGCATGGTCTCGACAAGGCGATAGGTCTCAAAAGATCAAGGCTTACCCGGGTAGCTTTTGCTGCGGGTGTTGTTGGTGCCGCTGTGGGATTTCTGTTTCAGACCTGGGTGTTTACAAACGCTTACCCCATCAATTTTGGAGGAAAACCCTACTTCGCAGTTCCCTCTTTTATGCCGGTCACTTTTGAACTAATGGTACTTTTTGCCGCCTTCGCAATGGTTATAGCCTTCTTCGTGAGCAACAAGCTTGGACCTGGTGCCAACAACATAATTCACGATGAGCGCATTACCGACGACCGATTTCTACTGGTAATTTCCCTCGAAAAGGAATCGGACTCAAGGATAACTGAAATCGAAACCATTCTGGCACAAGCCGGAGCTGAAGGTATCACTTTAAAACCATAGACCTTATCATGGACAAAAATACGTTTAAACTTACCAAACAGATGGTTATCATCCTTTCGGCCATGATCGGAATCGGTCTGGTTGCTCTGGCATTTGGCTATTTCGGAGCACCGTCGGGAAAAAGGGTGGCAGCCAATCTCTTGCTCAACAGCTACTATTTTCTGAGCCTTGGACTGGTGGGTCTATTTTTTACCACAGTGCATGCAATCAGCGAATCGGGATGGCATTTAACGGTATCCCGTATATCTGAAGCCATGGCATCGTTTATTCCGGTTGGGGGTGTTATACTCCTTCTGTTTTTCCTCATGGGAGGTCTTCACCTTATTTATGAGTGGACCGACGAAGCTCATCTGGATGCACTGCTTCTGAAGAAAGTTGCCTACCTGAACGTTCCCTTCTTCTATGTTCGTACTATCATTTTCCTTGTAGCATGGGCGGTCCTGGCACATTTTATACGAAAAACCTCACAACAGATTGATATTGACGGCGATTTGAAATACTTTCACCGGCTAAGAACTCTGTCGGCGGTATTTATCGTTTTTTATGCCCTTACCAGCGTTGTTTCATCGTGGGACTGGCTAATGTCGATCGATGCCCACTGGTTTAGCACACTCTATGGATGGTATGTTTTTTCAAGTATGCTGGCAAGTGGAACTGCGTTAATCATACTGATTCTGTTTTTTCTGCAAAGAGTTGGCTATATGCAGCATGTAAACAAAGAGCATCTGCACGACCTGTCCAAATATCTGTTCGGTTTCTCCATCTTCTGGGCCTACCTCTGGTTCTCGCAGTACATGCTCATCTGGTATGCCAACATTCCCGAAGAAACCGTTTACTATTACGTACGTCACCAGCACTATAATGGTGTATTCTACGTGAATATTGTACTCAATTTTCTGATTCCATTCCTGCTGCTTATGACCCGCAATGCAAAGCGGACATACACTCTGCTGGTGCCTGTGGCCGCATTGATATTTGTTGGACACTGGGTAGACCTCTATCTGATGATAACGCCTGGAGCAGTAGGCAATACCGATTCATCAATCGGATTCCTCGAAATTGGGGTTACCATCGGATTCCTCGGACTCTTCCTCCTGGCAACGTTGTATTCGCTGTCGAAGGCTCCACTGGTTTCTAAAAAGCATCCGTTTTACAAAGAGAGCCTACATTACCATACCAATTACTAACCCTACTATTCGATACGCATGGTTAGCTACAATTTAACACAATTCAATGATCTGGCAGTGTCTGTTGGCAACCCAAAGACCACCATGTGGTATCGGCATTGTTGAAATTTGAAGGAGAAAACAAAAAGAGATTACAGTTATGAATAAAACTCCAATATACGTTTTGTCGGCATTAATGATGTTCCTGTTCATATCGTGCGACAGAACCAACAATTCGCCGGGATATATCTTCTATCCCGATATGGCATATTCTCAGGCATACGAGACCTACGATAAAAATCCTGTATTTGCCGAAGGTTCCACCATGAGACCTCCCGCTGAAGGAACCATTCCCAGAGGAGCTATGCCCTATATGTATGAGAAATCGGAAGAAAGCCGGGCTCTGGCAGCTGTGGAACTGGTAAATCCGGTTGAGTACAGCGATGTAGTATTGGAACGCGGACAGCGTATGTATGAAATCTATTGCATGATATGCCATGGAGAGCAGGGCAACGGACAAGGCCCACTGTACACAGGAGGCAAATACAATTTTCCTCCAGCCAACCTTTTAAGCGAAAAAATGATGGCTTCTTCTGATGGAGATATTTTTCATGTTATAACTGTCGGACACGGAATTATGGGCGAACATGGCTCAATGATTTCTCCTGAAGATCGGTGGAAGATTACTCTTTACATCAAGAATGAGCTCCAAAAACAGGCAATGGCGAATTAACGCATTGGGACTTCCATCAGCAAGATTTGGGAATTTGGAATATTCGAAGTGATTTCCAAAGTTTCAATTTCAGATAGTCCGGCACCATCACGTTCTTCAAGTACCACTCCATTGATGGTGAAACCGCCTTTAAGTACAAAGGCATATACACCATTTCCCGTCCGTTTTAGGGTGTAGGATGCACCAGCGTTTTGGTCAAACCTGCCAAGATGAAACCAGGCATCCTGATGTATCCAAACTCCATCGTCGTCTGGGTTAGGCGACAATATTTGCTGCAAACGATTGTGGCTGTCTGCATTATTTAATGAAAGCTGATCGTAACGTGGGGTAACCCCCTTTTTGCGCGGAAAAATCCATATCTGCAAAAACTTGACATGCCGGTCACGGTTCGCATTGTATTCACTATGGGTAATCCCGGTCCCGGCGCTCATTACCTGCACATCTCCATTACGTATTACAGACACATTCCCCATGCTGTCTTTATGCTCCAGATCACCTTCTAAGGGTATGGAGATAATTTCCATGTCGTTGTGTGGGTGCGTACCAAATCCCATTCCTGCTTCTACCGTGTCGTCGTTTAGCACTCGTAAAACACCAAAGTGCATTCTTTCAGGATTGTAATAATTGGCAAAACTAAATGTATGGTAGCTCTTCAGCCATCCATGATCGGCATAACCCCTGCTGCCGGCGCTGTGAAATAGTGTTTTCATATACGTTGATTTTTATTTTGGTTAAATGATGGTATTCCGAATTTTACTTGAATGTGGAAAATTATCCGGGCACCTACATTTGTTGTATACCCTTTTATACGAAAATGGAGTGAGGATACCTAACAAAAAGGGCCGGAAACCTTATATTAAAAAGCTTCCGGCCCCTGCTATGAAAGCGGCTTACGCCTGTTTTACAAACTGGATTTCTGCAGAAATTTTTACCTCGTCGCTTACAAGAACGCCCCCTGTTTCGAGAGCGGCATTCCAGTTGAGACCCCAATCTTTTCGGTTAATCTTTCCGGTTACGGTAAACCCGGCTTTTTCGTTGCCCCATGGATCTTTGTTGATTCCACCGAATTCAACATCGAGTTCCACTGGTTTTGAAACTCCTTTGATAGTGAGAACACCACTCAACACGAAATCATCGCCTGAAGGTTTCAAGGATGTTCCTGAGAAGGTAAGTGAAGGATGGTTCTCTGCATCAAAGAAATCACCACTGCGCAGGTGGTTGTCTCGGTCGTCGTTGTTCGTGAAGATAGAAGAAGCATCGATAGAAACCTGAACGCCCCCGGAGGCAAAATTGGTCCCATCGGAGGTAGCTTCAGCTGTAAAAGTCCTGAATTCGCCTTTTACGTTTGTTATCATAAGGTGTTTAACCTTAAATACAATTTCGCTGTGTGTGGGATCTAATACCCACTTGGTTTGTCCTGTAGATGTCATGCTATTTAATATTTTAAGATGTTTATTTATTTTATTCTGCAAAAATAGTGCAGAGAAGCATGACAGAAGCGATAGTTTTCGGAAGAGTTGTTGTGTTTTTAGGAAATTAATTTTTGGAATTCCTTCCGAAACGCAGAGGGTGTTTGACCATGTTTCTTTTTGAAAACACTTGTAAAACAGGATTTTTCGTTGTAGCCAACTTCATAGCCAATTTCAGAAATGGGTTTATCGGTAGAGGCAAGCAATTTTTTACTTTCGAGCATTCGGCGTTCTTCGATGATCTCTGACACACTCAAATTTGCGACATTCTGGCAGATAAGGTTAAGATTTCGGGAGGTCATCGAAAGGCTGTCGGCATAAAACTCCACCCCGGCTGGCCTGCGAAAGTTCTCTTCAAGCAACCGCAGTAAATTGCGGAAAGTAGTTCGCTGGGATGAGAGTTGCAGATCTCCAACGTTAGAGGTGGTCTCGTTATGCAGGGATTCAACCATTGTAATCAAAGCCCCAAGCAGGTGACGCACAACAGGCATTGAGGATTGAATGGCATTGACCTCGTTGAAAATTAGACCGGCTATGGCGTTCATCCGTTCAAACAGACTGTGATCACCGACCTCAAGGCTTACCGACTCCTGAAGCAAGGCATTTAGTTGCAAAGGATTCTCAGGTAAAAGATTGGGGCGGAACTGGATTACCCAAACCGATGCTATACCATTGACTTCTTGAATTTGAGGAAGAGTAAACTGTCCTTGATGCACAAATGCTACAAATGGCGCAACCAGCGTAACCGGTCGGAAATCGACGGTATGTTCGAGCTTACCGGAGGAACCAATCAGAAGGGCATCAAAGTTATTTCTGTAAGAAATTTTAACCCCATCATGCTCATTGTGAGACGGGAGGGCAATTTGATTTACAGCAATAGGGCTTTCCATAGTGAGGCAATCCATCCAGACCCATCAAAAATAGCATAAATAACCCATTTGGCTTCTAATAAATCTCCAATTTAGGTTGTATCATTGGCGGAGGGAGGAACGGGAGAAGATGTGTTCAGGGATGTTCTGGTTAAATCGGATGCTGGTAATACGAAACTCAGTGCCGTCGCCTTGGCGTAGCATATCCTTATAAAGTACAGTAAATGGAAACCAACGACCCTCCACTTGCCGCACATCGCTCATTTCGGTACGTTTAAGCAATTGACCACTACGAGCGTAAAGCTCCTGTTTCAAGGGGATATAACGCTCGGTATCGACCCATATTTTTTGCGTCTGGTAGGCAACATCTGTAACGCGTGCCGTAAGTTCAAGCAGCCAGGTGTCACGATCGCCTATGAGCTCCCTGCCAATAATTGCAGCCGCGTACATTTCGGATAGTTTTCGGTCGTCCATCATATCTTCGTAAGAGAGGTCGCTGCCCATTACCGATTGCCGTAACATATGACCTGCAATTTGAATAACCCGGTCGGTTGAAGGTGCGTAGATCCAGAGCTGGCCCTCAAGTTTTAGCATCTTGGTTCCCCTTTCAGCTGCCGGCGAGAGGTATTCGGTAAAAGCGCGCGAAGTACCTTCGCTCCAGGAGCGTGAGACAACCGTTCGGCTTGTACGCCGACCCATAATGGTCATTTCAGACTCCATTATGCGATTGTCGGACGACATATTCCGATCGACTCTTTCCAATATCATCTCCACATCCTGCGCAAAGGAGGATGTTCCCGAAACGATTAACATCGTCAAAACCATTATTAATTTAGTTTTCATACCACAGTTTTTAGGAAGAACCCCATAAATTACATGAATCAGTTTTCAAGTTCCTTAAACAGCCGGGCTGTTTGTCGTTTAAATATACCGATTCCCGAAAGCATAGTCCCGATAACCATCGACAGCAAACCAGGCACAAATCCAAGATAATAATCGGGAGGAGTAATACGGGCCCTTATCACATCGGGCATCATTACTGCCCCACCCTGCATCATGCCGGAGATATTAATTCCATAGGTTTGCAGCAACCATGCAAAAAAGAGTCCAAAGGCTGTACCAAGCCCTGAACCAATAATACCGATGAAAACGGATTCGTAAATCATGGAGAGATAAACATGCCGTTTCTCCTCTCCCATTGCCAGCCGGATACCTATTTCGCCGTACCTCCGAAGCCCGCCGAGCAATCCGGCATTCCAAAGCACCAAAGACATGGCCATAACAAACACCATTGATATGTAGAAGGACCATACTTCGGCCATTTCGACATAGAATCCCATGGTGCCTTGTTGGCTTAAGGCTAACATCTTAGGCGTAAATTCATCTTCGCTTTCGGTGTGTCGTGCATTGAAGCTGGCTGCTGCTCGCCGGGCCTGATCGTTGATATAAAGATTCCCGGGCAGAAATCCGAGGATCTCACCAGTAGCGTTTTCCATTTGCAGTGCATGCCTGACGTCTCCGATATCGGCAATAATGGTTCCACGGTCCAGCGCGTCGGCTCCGAATCGCAGAGTTCCGGCCAGGGTGAAATTATAAAAAGCCATACTCCCCTCCATCGTTGAACCGATAAGGGTTAACTTATCGCCAGGCGAAACCTTAAGTTTCTGACTAAATTGTTCACTGAGCAATACTTCGCCGGACCGAATGGGAAGACCACCCCTAACAATTGCAGAAGTAAGCCGGAGTCGTTCTGTCTCTGCGGCATTGTCAAGCAGGGTAACGCCCATCCCCATGGCTGGTCCCTGTGCGCGGGTTTCGCCAAACACATCCGGCACATCAATAAGTCCGCCAAACAGAATTCGTTCCGACCAGGAGAAGTCAGGAAAGTTTTCTGCAAGATCCTGCAGGAGTTCTCCGGTATCGAGCATAGCAAGGTCGTTGGGCAGCTGATCAATCTCGTCAAAATAAGCACGGGTAGCCACCTTAAGATGACCCGCACTAAAACGCGCATTCATCTCAATGGTATCGCCCATGAATCCGGTAATATAGGCGTGAAGCCACACCGTTAGGGTTACCCCAATGGTTACTACCAGGATGGGAAGTCGGCTGCGGCTTTTATCGCGCAAAACTCCTTTAATTAAAAATCTGATCATTGCAGTTTCCCCCTTAAAGCTTCTGTTGGATTCATTTTAGCAATTCGCCGGGCCGGCAGATAACTCACCACCGCGGTGGTTATCAAAACCAAGAGTGTGGTCGAAAAAACCAGTCCGAGTGAATATACGGGATATAGTGTTTGGGCCATTGCCATCCCAAAATCACTGGCATCGACAGGCAAGGTCCAGCCAACCCTACCCTGCCAGATAAGAAAGGGCATTCCATAGACAGCAGCCAGCAGAGCAGCCAGTACAGCATGCATGGCCCCTTCTACGGTAAATAGGCCAACAACCTGCTGGCGGGTATATCCAAGGGCAATATAGGTTCCAATCTCTTTCTGTCGGCGGAATATAGATAATACCTGAGTATCGAATATAGCCAGCATCGCCATCAGCAATAAAATCAGATAGAGAACTGTCTGACCTGCCGACTTGGTCTTTATCATATCGTCCACCTGCCGGGTCAAATCCGACCTGCTCTTCACTACCCAGCCTGCAGGTGCCTCCTTAAGAGCTTCAGCATCTCTGAAACTAATTACCGTTGCATGCCCTGCAAGGGATGACATTTCGTAAAGTTGGTTCAATGGAATATAGATCAGGCCCATCTCTACCGCCGGCACATTCGACGCAAAAACCTCCACAATCTCAATTTCCGCCGCATCGAAAGTACCGTTGGTATCGCGCCAGCGCAAAATGGTGCGGTCGCCAACTTCCAGACGGGTTGTGCGGGCAAAGGCCGCCCCAATGAATGCGGGCAGAGCATCGGATGCCCGATTCAGGGATGCCGAGGGTAGAGCAAACAGGGTCTGCTCGGGCCGGATCCCTTTGATGTTAACCGACACCATTCGTCCGTCGGGATAGAGCGTACCCTGCAGTATGAGCATTGGTTCGGCACTACCGGAGGCTATTTCCCCGCTAATCAACTCTGGAACGGGGGCATGGCTTTCATCGAGCGACATAGGATCGTATGGATCGTAATTCTCGTGCCAAAACTGACCACCGGCAATTTCCCACCGCATCATGTCGTTCTTTGCCTGATGATCCCAACCAATCATTACCCCCTTCATCCAGATGATAACCACAAACGAGAAGGACAGGACGAGGGCATTTAGCCATGTTCTTAGTCCGGCACCTATCAGGTTTCGAAATGCAAGTTGTATGGCCAGCTTCATGATACAGTTATTTTAAGTTGTTAGGCAAAAGGTATGCTGAAATTCAAGACCCTGTTACAAGGATGATTCTAAACGGGGTTGGCTGGTTCTGAAGTTGCACCAATCAGAACAATCAATATGCAACGCCCGTATAGGCCCATCAGGTTTGATTCTCTATTGCAACCTCTTCTATTTTATCAATACGACCGTCCAGGAGAAATATTTTGCGGCGCAAATAGCTGATAACTTTTTCATCGTGTGTTGCAAAAAGGAAAGTAGTACCGAGCTCCAGATTCAGGCGCAGCATGGTTTGCAAAATATTGTGTGAATTGGCGGCATCGAGATTGGCAGTAGGCTCATCGGCTAAAACCAGCGAAGGCCGCTTCACCATTGCACGGGCAATGGCTACTCGCTGGCATTCACCACCCGACAGCTGTGGGGGTTTCGACCGCTCCTTTTCGGTAAGCCCCACCCACTCCAATGCATCCATTACCATCTTTCGACGCTCGGCCGACGGAATTTTCAGCAGCAGCAGAGGGAACTCCACATTTTCGTATACAGTATGCACCGAAAGCAGATTGTAGCTCTGAAAAATAAATCCGAGACTGTGCCTGCGAAGCCTTGCCGACGAACGGGCATTAAGTGTACTAATTTGGTTGCCCAATACCGTGACCTCCCCGCGTGTAGGAACATCGAGCGACCCGGCAATATTGAGCAAGGTGGTCTTGCCCGACCCACTTGGACCGATGAGCCCGGTAAACTCTCCCCGATCTATCGAAAGGTTGATATCGCGTAACGCGATAAACTCACCCTGCCCCATCGGAAATGATTTAACCAGTTGGTCACATTGAATAATGGTAGTTTGATCCATAGTGTACTAAAATTAGTAAGCTTCAATAATTGTATACAAGCATTAGCTGTGCACCTCTTCCTGAAAACATTTGCGCACCTTCACCCTGTGCAGGAAGCATTCCCCCATGCGGATTCCAGAAAGCAATACAAAAGAGTTGAAGTTGGCTCATCTGGATTCGCCAGTTGATAAAATGGTATTGATTTTTATCTGTCCAGTTGCGGTAAACTATAGCCGTAAGATGATGGTTCAGAGAGACCGGATAAGATGCTGAAAAGGCCGTAAACCTGCCTGTCTCAGCAAAAGTGAACAGATTGGGTCCCAAAGCAATTTCAAGATGCTCCGTCATAAGGGTCAATCCGTTGCCAACACCGAAAGTGTAATCGGCACCAACGGTAAGCAGATGCTGGTGGTTGCCGGGGATTGCTTGTTTCCTCTGGCCCGACCAGGTAGCTTCGAACCAAACACCAACGCCAAGATCCCATTTGCCGTCGATCCCGACCCGGTTTTCCGGAATCGGATTTGGATTTTTAACCGGCACCTCTTTTAATGCAATGGGCTCACTTTTTCGATGGTGAAATGTGGCGGCCAATTCGCCCATTCCGGCAGGCAACTGCAGCCGACCACCTATTTCGGGAGTCCTTCGAGCAGTTTCGAAAGGCTGCCAGGCGCGCACGCCCTGGTTGCCGTACAATACCCATAGCCAAAGATTTGCATTAGAAGGTGTATAGTACCTGCCCATTAACCCATAAACTCCATCGGTCAATTGCAAAGGATCGCGCGGATCGAGCAGGTCGAACCACATTAGTGGGCGGAGCATGGTAGCCGATCCAAAATTAATCTTTTGC
>DIUI01000031.1 GCA_002428215.1 Prolixibacteraceae bacterium UBA6162 | reverse complement strand
ATTGTTGATCCATTCCGCTCGCTCTCGCGACTAAAACAGCTTGTAATCGGAAAACAAACCCGGGAAGACCATCCTCAGGTTATGAATGCAGCTATCAGGCTTTACGCCGATGCTGCCAACGCACGTACCAAACTGGAAAATGGTTTCGACCTGACCGACTACGACGAAAGAACGCTAAAGTTTGCCAAAGAATATTCAAACCAGCTGCTGGCTATTGACGTGAACGTAGACACCAATACCATGCTCGATATTTCGTGGGAGCTTCTTGGTCGCTTCTTTACCCGTGCCGAAGTTGCCATCAGAGAAACGCTTATGGATAAATACTGGAAAAATTAAGCGATTTGTCATTACGGCCTCAATAAGGCCAAAAATTCTTCAATCTGATAAAGGAAAATCGTGGCCATAAAATTTCAATACAATAAAACAGCCCTGCAGGGTCTCGACAAACAGCTTAAAGTAAGAGAACGAGCCCTGCCTACCCTTAAGAATAAGGAGTCGGCTCTTCGTATGGAGGTAAAAAAGGCTAAAGATAAAGCAGCATCCCTCGAAGAAAGCTACAACCAGAAAGTTGAATCATACGAGCAAATGGCGCGGCTTTGGGGCGAATTCGACCAAAACATGGTGCGCATAAGCCATGTGGAATTATCCAAAAAGAAATTGGCCGGGGTTTTCACCCCGGTGCTCGAAAACATCGCTTTTGAGATTCAAACCGACAACCTTTTCAGCCGTCCATTGTGGTTCACCGATGGTATTGTCATTATAAGAGACATTGCCCAAATCGCCATCGAAAGAGAAGTGTTTTTGAGAAAGATGGAGTTGCTTGATTTTGCCCGGAAGAAAACTACACAGAAGGTTAACCTTTACGAGAAAGTGCAGATTCCGGGATTCCAGGATGCTATTCGGAAAATTAAGCGTTTTCTCGAAGATGAAGACAACTTGTCTAAGTCGGCTCAGAAGATTGTAAAAGACAGACAACAACGTCAAAAACAAGAGGAGGCTGCGGCATGATTGTACCCATGTATAAATACACTTTTCTGGTGTATCACGCAAATTACACCGAATTTCTGAAAAATATCAGAAAAATTGGTGTTCTGCACATCAGCCAAAAATCATCTGAATCGACACCTGCCATGCAGGAGCTTTTCAGACATATCACCGAAGTTGACCGGGCCATCAAGAAGTTGGAATGGTTAACTCCCGAGGCCACCGTCCTGCCGCATACCATTACTACCGGAGCTGAAGTGTTCGAGCGCATCCGGGAGATCGAAAAGGAAGTTGAACACAATCACCACCAACTGGTTCATCTCGACAAGGAGCAAAAACAACTAACTCCATGGGGCAACTTTGAATGGGAACAGGTTCATAAACTACAGGAAAGTGGTCTCTACTTCAGGTTTATGTCGTGTCCGATCCGTAAATATTTGCCTGAATGGGAAGTCGAACACTTCATTCGCGTTATTGGAGACCTTGATGGTTACTGCTATTTTGTAAAGTTGGAGAAATCGGATGCGCCAACCGGATTTGCAGAATTGGCCGGAGCCGACGAACTTAATCTGCCACAGAAATCTCTGGACCAAATTGCTGCAGAGAAACTGGAACTCAACACGGCAACCGACCGTTTGAACCACGAACTTCACCAATTGGCCTATCATTGCAAAAACCATCTGCTGCAATATTATCAGGAACTACAGCAGCAGCTGGGCGAGATGAATGCACGCCTGCAAACCACTGCCGAAGTGGAAGGCAAAGTTCAGCTTCTGGAAGGGTGGGTACCTGATACCCTAAAGAATGAACTCGAACAATACCTGCAGACCGAAAACATCCTCTATACTGCAAGTAAGCCTGAAGAAAACGATAAAGTACCGATACTGCTCAAAAACAACCGCTTTGCCAAACTGTACGAGGTAGTAGGCCGTTTGTACGACTTGCCAAACCACCGCGAACTTGATCTGGTACCGTTCTTTGCGCCCTTCTACATGATGTTTTTCGGATTCGCGCTCGGCGATGCCGGCTATGGCCTTTTCATAATAGCAGCAGCAGGTCTGGCAAAACGAAAATTACCATCCATTAAACCAGTTCTCAGTCTGGCGCAGTGGCTCGGACTATCGACTGTTATTTTCGGTATTTTAACCGGAACTTTCTTTGGAATAGATCTGCTTAATACAGAAATTGCCTGGCTCGAAAGCTTTAAGCGATATATGATTAGTACCGATCAACTATTTAACCTGGCCATTATATTTGGGGTTATTCAAATCATCTTCGGGATGGTGCTTAAGGTCGTGAACGTTGCCAGGATGCGTGGGTTTATGCACTCCCTTTCCACCATTGGCTGGATTATCCTGCTTGTAGGAAGCGGCGCTGTGTATGGGTTACAATCAACCAACGCAATAGAAGCAAATATAACGAAGGTGCTTCAAAACGGAATTTTTGGGGTATCGGGTGTGCTTATACTACTATTGAACCATCCCAAGCGAAATATTCTTATCAATTTTGGCGCTGGATTATGGGATGTTTACAGTATGGCTACCAGCTTGCTGGGCGATCTCCTTTCCTATATCAGATTGTTTGCGCTTGGGGTTTCAAGTGCTATTCTTGGCCTGGTTTTTAACAGCATGGCCATGAGTATGAAACCAGACAATATTATTCTTGGTCCTTTGGTAATGATTTTAATTCTTATAATCGGACACAGCATTACCATATTTATGTCGGCTCTCGGGGCATTTGTGCACCCAATCCGCCTCACTTTTGTCGAATTTTATAAAAACGCGGGGTTCACTGGCGGAGGTCAACCCTATAAGCCATTTGCCGAGCCCGAAGCCGAACGCTCAAAATAAAAATTAGTAATAACGTTAAATACAAAAAAATGGAACCTATTGTTTTTGCTTACATTGGAATTGGATTGATGGTCGGCCTTGCAGGGGTTGGCAGTGCATTTGGTACCTCAATTGCCGGTAATGCGGCTGTTGGAGCCATGAAGAAGAATAATGAAGCTTTCGGAAGTTACATTATGCTTACCGCACTTCCCGGAAGCCAGGGTCTATACGGCTTCGCCGGATACTTCCTTCTCAACGCCATGGGTCTGCTTCAGGCTGGTATTGGCTGGGGAGCAGCTGCCTCTGTTTTCGGTGCGGGTTTAACCCTCGGCTTGGTTGGCTTATTGTCAGCTATCCGTCAGGGTCAAGTATGTGCCAATGGTATTGCCGCTATTGGTTCTGGACACGATGTTGCAGGAAAAACCCTAATTCTGGCCGTATTCCCGGAGTTGTATGCGATTATCGCGCTGGCAACTACCTTCCTCATTGGCAACGCCATTGCCTAAGTTACAGAAGCGCGGTTAACGCGCATTATCAGAATAGAAAATACGAAAGACTGTCTGCATAGTTTGCAGCAGTCTTTTTTTATTTAATGGCCCCCGAGCCAATCAGCTCCTCTCCATCATACCAGGCAGCAAACTGGCCCGAAGTAATACC
>DIUI01000010.1 GCA_002428215.1 Prolixibacteraceae bacterium UBA6162 | reverse complement strand
AGGGTCATATTGCCTGAGGCCTCTGTGCGGGCATTTGCACCGATGTGTTTGACTGCAAGCGCCATCGTTTCGAGATCCATATTGTCGAGCATAATGATATCTGCGCCTGCTTTCAGAGCCTCTTCAACCTCTTCGATGGAGGTTGTCTCCACTTCGATCTTTAGTGTATCTCCTAAACTGTTGCGGATGGCAGCCACAGCCGGTGCAATACCCCCTGCCACCCCGATGTGGTTGTCCTTGATCATCACCATATCGTACAATCCGATACGGTGGTTGGTGGCACCTCCGGCACGCACCGCATATTTGTCGAGTAGCCGGAATCCGGGCAGTGTTTTTCGCGTATCCAGAATTTTCGCAGGGTAATCTTTGAGTGCCAATACATAGGCAGCCGACGTGGTGGCGATGCCCGATAAACGCTGTAAAAAATTGAGTGCTGTGCGCTCGGCAGTGAGCAGAGCTCTGTACGAGGCACTGAATGAAACCAGCATGTCGCCCGGTTTTACCGGGTCACCGTCGCGCACAGCAGGTGTCCATGCAAGTTCCGGGTCGAACTCTCTGAACACCATTTCGGCAATTTCAAGTCCCGCCACCACGCCGGTGGCTTTAGCCACCATAAAGGCGGTACGCCTTTCGGCTGCCGGCACCAGATGCATGGTGGTGGCATCGCCGGCACCAATATCTTCGGCAAGCGCCAGTGTTATCAGTTTTCTGGCTGCTTCCCGCTCCTGCTGATTGAGTTGCATATCGAATCGCTAATTGATTTTATCGCGCACTGGAACGCTTTGCGGTTCCTTGCCAATCTCCTGAACAATGTGTACCCTAAAAGCATCAGACTCTGTCTGGAAATCTTCACGGATATGGCCGCCACGACTCTCTTCACGCGAAATGGCAGCCTTGCTGATCATGGCGCAGATGCGCGCCATGTTCTGAATTTTAAACAGGTTATAATCTTTTGGGCTATCCTCAAAGAGAGCTTCAATGGTTTCGAAACGGGAAAGAGCCTCCTCCATTTTCGACCGCTCTCTGATGATGCCCAGATGCTGCATCATAATGCCAGCCATTTCATTGCGGTAGCGCAGATACTCGGCATCGGTGGTCTCCGAAAGGGTAAACTTTTCAACATCGGGCAAATTGCACCCCATGGCAGGGATTTTGGCAGCATGTTCGCTGGCACGTTTCCCAAAGACCAGACATTCGAGCAGGGAGTTGCTGGCCAGTCGGTTGGCGCCCATTACTCCTGTCGATGCAGCCTCTCCACACACAAAGAGCCCCGGCACATTGGTTTCGCCATTGAGTCCCGACCGGATTCCGCCCACCATATAGTGGGCAGCGGGAGCTACCGGTATAAGGTCGCGGCTCATATCGAGTCCGTAACCTTTCAGCGTTTGATTGATGGTTTGAAACCGCTCTCCAATAAAGCGGGCATCGAGGTGCGCCAGAGACAGAAATACTGAGTCGGCGTCGGTTTTTTGAATCTCCCTGAAAATGGCATGCGCCACCACATCGCGGGGAGCCAGTTCGGCCATAGGATGGAGGGCCGTCATAAACCTTTCGCCTTTGCTGTTGAGCAGTCGGGCCCCTTCGCCCCGCACCGCTTCGCTGATAAGAAAAGCCTCCTGTCCGGGCAGTGCCAGCGCCGAAGGGTGAAATTGGATAAATTCGAGATCGGCCAGTCTGGCTCCAATTTCATAGGCCATCGCGATACCATCGCCTGTGGCTGTATGTGGGTTGGTCGATCTGCTGTATACACGCGACAATCCTCCGGTGGCCATGATTACTGCTCGGGCACTGAAAATCAGGTTGGTCCCGGTTCTAAAATCAATTGCCTGCACCCCGGAAACACAGCCGCCCGACTTTAGTAATTTTACTACTGCCGTGTATTCATAGGGCACTATGCCCGGTGTTTCGCGCACTTTTTGCAGCATAAAGAGGGTTAATTCCTTTCCGGTGGCATCGCCACCCGCGTGGAGGATACGCCTCCGGCTGTGGCCCCCTTCGAGGCCGAGGACAATCTCGCCGTTTTCGCGGTCGAAGGGCATTCCCATCTCAATTAACTCCCTTACCCGATCGCGACCCTCGTTCACCATCACCTCAACAGCGTCGTAATCGCAGAGTCCGCGGCCTGCAGTGAGAGTATCGGCAATGTGCAGTTCGGGGGAGTCGTCGGCAGCGGTAACTGCGGCAATGCCGCCCTGTGCAAACCACGAGTTGCTGGTATCGAGTTCCGATTTGGTAACCACAGCTACCCTTCCAAAACGGGCTGCGTAAAAGGCAGCGGTGAGGCCTGCCAGGCCACTCCCAATTACGACGGTATCGAATTCCAGCTTTTGCATCCGTTGGTTGCTTTAAAACTTCAAAAGTAATATTAATAAGCATTATGGCCCATCCCGAAAAGTTAGAATTGCGCACGATGATTATATTCCCGAAGAGTAGGTGAGCCGCCTCATGAAACCAAAATGTTTGCCGACAACCAAGCATCTTTGATTTTTGCTTTAAAAAGGGCCAGAGAGAGGGTTATAGATGGGCTTGCTGCGCAAAGGAGATTAACCTGATTTGAGCTCAGAACCTGCAATTGTTGGTAGCGCTGATATTCAATCACCTTTGGTGACCCATCTGTGAGCATGTCAGGGGGTTCAAATTCCTAAAAATGTTTAATATTGCTGCTCAATTCTATCAGAGAGGTAATTAAATGCTTTGTTTGGTGGGTAAAAAACTCTTTCTTTGTAGGCTTAATTGCAGTCAAACTGCCTAATAACGGAATACTACAAACGTATGTACAAACTATATCGAGCCATAGCAACAGTGGTGATGGTGCTGCTGCCTGCGTTGCTGATGGCACAATTTAACAACAACACTACCTCTCCCTATTCGAGATTTGCGCTTGGCGATTTGCAGGGATCTGCTTTTGGCCGTACGGTTTCAATGGGAGGCCAGGCTTATGGCAGCCGCAATTCGATGCAGATCAACATGGCCAATCCAGCCTCCTATACATCGACCGATTCGCTGGCATTTCTATTTGAATTTGGTTTGAACGGAAGGTTTTCTCAATATAAGAATGAGCTGGGCAGTTTTGGGGCCAACGATGTAAATTTCAGCTATTTTGCCATGAGTTTTCCCATCTCACGCAGGTTCAGCGGTGCTATGGGACTTACTCCCTTTAGCGATGTGGGTTATGATGTGCAGGTAAACCAGGAACTTCCCTACAGCGGACCGGTACGCTATTTATATTACGGAGAGGGATCTATAACCCGGGCTTTTGTAGGTTTGGCTGCACGACCCTTCAAAACTGTTTCGGTGGGGGCCAATTTTTACTATCTGTTTGGCAATCTTAACCGGAGTTCCAGCATTACTTTTCCACTCAACCCCGATATGTATGGCATTGTGCGCACCGATGCACTCCGTCTTCGCGACTGGGGTATTCAATACGGATTGCAGGCTACGCTGCCAATGAAGAAGGATCGCTCGATTACAGTGGGGGTTACGCTTGACAATCAGCCGGTATTTACCGGATTTAATTCCGAAATCTCCTTTAAAAGCCTGGTGCTGTCCGATGCCAGTGGCAACCAGATAGGCGATGCCGATACCTTGTCTTACAGACAGGAGGTAAAAGATAAAATCGTAATGCCTCTGTCGGTAGGTGCCGGTATCTCTTTTGTTCAAACCAACAAATTCGAATTGGTAGCCGATTATGGCTTTCAGCAATGGTCGAAAGCTACCTTCTTTGGTGAACCCTATTTTTTTGTTAGCGACCGTACCATCCTGTCGTTGGGAGGAGAATATATTCCAGATCGATTTTCTATCAGGAGCTATGCCTCAAGACTCGCCTACCGTGCCGGCGTGCGTTATGAGAATGGCTACCTGCTGATCAACAACCATCAGATAAGTGAGGTTGGCATAACTTTTGGAGTTGGATTACCGGTATACCGTTCTTTTTCAACTGTGAACCTTTCGGCCGAGATTGGCCGCCGCGGGACAACCCGCCATGATCTGGTGCGCGAAAACTATGTGAAGTTTAATTTCAGTTTAAATCTGCACGACTTTTGGTTTGTTAAGAGAAGATTTGATTAATTTGCAATAAATAACCACGAGAACTATGAAAACTATAATCCGAAGTACCACTTTTTTAATCATTCTGATACTGGGGATGGCTGCCGGGGCGCAGCAAAGGGTGATTACTGGTACCATCTACCGGGAGGGAAAACCGGCAGCCGGAGTTAACGTTGAACTGCACCGTTCATCACAAAGAATGGTAATGACCAGCTTCGACGGAAAATATGAAATAACCGGCGATGACAAATCAAAATGGATTCGATTTACTTTCATCGATGAGTCCAAGAGGGTAGATTTACCTGAAGGAACCAATAAGTTTGATTTCCTTTTCGATGGTGTTGAACCACTCGATGGAGGTGAAGGTGATTTAGTCGGTGTAAGCAACAAAACCCACGATCAGCTCATTGCTGAAGGCGATCGTGATTACATGAACAGCCTGTCGATTTATACTGAGTTTTACCGTCAGCAGGACTACAAAACTGCCTATGCCAATTGGAAAGAACTTTACCTTAATTATCCTAAGTCAAGACTCAATATCTACATACAGGGTGCCATTATCTATGAAAATTTTATCGAGAATGCTTCCAATCCTAAAGAAAAGGCGGCGTATCTCGATTCACTCATGCGTTTGTACGATAAGCGTATGCGCCATTTTGATCAAAAGGGTTTTGTTTCGGGGCGTAAAGGTGCTACCTGGTTGAAATACAGTCTGCCACCGGCCGATGATATCTCGAACGAGGATTTGGCTGCCATTTACAAAAAGGGATATGACCTCGTTGAATTTTCGGTAAACGACCTTAAAGATGAGGCCGAAGCTCCCGTTTTACTGCTTTTGATGCAAACCTCACGCTCCCTGTTTAGTCTGTCGGAGCTGCCCAAGGAGACGGTAGCCCGGAACTATGAGGTAATTATGGAAATATTGAACAAGAAACTTGCAGCCAATGCTGCTGAAGAGGGTTTGGCGGAAGTCCGCGGTCTTGTTGAAACGCTGTTTACCAATTCCGGTGCTGCCGATTGCGAGACTCTAATAGGTATCTATAAGGCGCAGTGGGCAGAGAACAACCAGGATATCGACTTTATTACCTCTATGCTCCGTCGACTGGCCCGTGCCAATTGCGATAACAGCGATCTGTTCTTCCAGGCTTCTGAGCGTATGTACGAACTCAATCCTTCGGCCGAAGCTGCCTTTAATATGGCACGGATGTTTGTCCGCAAAGGCGATAATGTGCGCGCTAAAGATTACTACCGTCAGGCTATGGAGCAGGAGACCGACCGGGAGTTGCTTGAAAATTACTATTTTGAATATGCTACATTTGTATTTAGTGTAGATAATAACCTGCAGGAAGCGCGCAGCTATGCAAAACGTGCTTTGGATATCAACCCCAACAATTGCAGGGCTAATATGCTTGTAGGAGATATCTACGTTGCGGCCAGTCGCTCAATCAGCAACGACGATTTTGAAAAGTCGGCGGTGTTCTGGGTAGCGGTCGACTACTTTAACAAGGCCCGTTCGGGCGAAGATTGTGTTGCCGAAGCTTC
>DIUI01000066.1 GCA_002428215.1 Prolixibacteraceae bacterium UBA6162 | reverse complement strand
TTTCATAACTGTCCCAAAAGCCATTTCAACTGCATGAACCTGCTCGATACCAGCATAGCCATTGATTGGGCCAAGTCCCATTTCAAGTCTTCATAGCTGGCCAAATGCCTCGCTAATTCGGCGTGCAGCCTCCATAACAACCGATCGCGGGGCTCCTAAATTGATGCGCATGAAGCCATCGCCGGGTCGGCCAAACCGGCCTCCATTGTTCAGCCCAACCTTTGCCCTTTCTACCATAAACTTGCTTAACTCTTTGTCGTTCATGCCATAATCGCGAAAGTCGAGCCACACAAGATAGGTCGCCTCGGGGCGCATCACCCTGACTCTGGGAAGATGGTCGGAAAAATAGGATTCAAGCTCCCGGTAATTTTCCTGTACATAATTCATCATTTCAGAAAGCCATTTGTCGCCCAAACTATAGGCAGCTTCGAGGGCCACCATACCGGGTATGTTGCCCATGTGTACATGCAAGGTTCGCATGAGTTTTTCATATTGCTGCATAGTTTCGGCATTGGGAATAACTACAAACGAGGTTGAAAGTCCTGCAAGATTGAAGGTTTTACTGGGAGCCATGCAGACTATCGAATTATTAGCAGATTCATCCGAAAGCATGGAATACGGGGTGTGGATCTGCTGATCGAACAGCAGGTCGGAGTGAATTTCATCGGAAACCACCATTATATTGTTTCGTTCGCAAATGGCCGAGAGCGCAGTCAGCTCCTTTCTGGTCCATACCATCCCTCCTGGGTTGTGGGGATTACACAGCATCAACATCCGGGTTTTTTCGTCGATTTTCGACTCAAGGTCTTCCAGATCGAAGGTGTAGCGGCCATCCACCAGCTTCAGCGGATTTTCGATTAACCGACGTTTGACACCCCTAACGCTTTCGAAGAAGGGGAAATAAACCGGTGTTTGCACGATTACTTTTTCGCCGGGTTCGGTGAATGCCATAACTGAGGCCGTAAGGGCTGATACAACTCCCGGACTAAAGGATATCCACTCTTTTTTAATTTCCCAATTATGGCGGCGCTTTACCCATCCGATAATAGACGAGTAAAAATTATCGTTTCGAAGGGTATATCCAAGTATTTCGTGGTTGAGTCTTTCACGGATGGCCTTCATGATGAAATCCGGGGTTCGAAAGTCCATGTCGGCAACCCATACCGGCAGAATATCATCAGAACCAAAAAACATTTCCAGTGCATCGTATTTAAAGCTGTCGGTTCCCCGTCGCTCTATGATCTCGTCGAAATTATAAGGCATATCAGTGTGTTTTTTGCAGATATATTGGTTTGTACTTTAGCAATCGATTCTTTCGAGCTGTGTTGAGCTGGAGTGCTGCCGGGCGCGCAACACAAAATCAAATTTATTTAGATCGAGACATAGATCAAAATCCTCTTGTGGAGCCCAACTTTGACTATCGGGGGCAAAAAACCGGGCACCCGATCCGTTTCTGATTTGGGAGCGCATGGCATCGAAATCACTTTCAGCATTCCTGAGGCAGTTTTGAATGTAGATGGCACAAAGAGTATCCTCGTCGGTTGGATAGCTGCATGCATATCCCATGCAAACCAGAGATACACTGGCCGGTTTCTGTTGCTCAATGTATCGGACTATCGCCCCTGCGTTAACAAAGCTTCCGGTGATAATCTCGTCGGCTTGCAAAGCGTTGGCAATTCCCTGAGTGCCTGAACTTGTGGTGTGAATTACAGGCCTGCCACTGATATCTCCCTTCATCAACAGATAGGGCGAATTGCCGTAATCGAATCCCGGAGGCATTTGCTCATCTCTCTCTCCGACCAACAGTGCTTCGGGCATAAGCTCCTTGAGCTGGTAGGCTGCGGCGATGTCTCCCACCGGATAGATGGGTCCTGCTCCTTTATGATAGGCATAACAGGCAGTGCTAAATGCCCTGAAGACATCGATTACAACGGTGAGCCCTTTTGCTTTGCGGGCTCCTTCCAGTAGATCCAGTATCTCAATGTTCATAGTATGATTTTTATTTCGATGCGTTCTACAAAATTCGCATTTCTTTTAATTCGGCTTAAAATTAACCATTCTTGGGGGCTTGGGTGTGGCTTAAATAACCTATTTCACGCTTTTTACATAGCACAGGCGATAGATACTCTAAAAATTAATGTTTCGGCAATAACCGATTCAACATTCAGATATGCAGCACTTTAGAATAAATCTCAATGTTAAGAATTTTAACTAACCGTTAAGCTTATGTTATAAAACATATATCTGGCGGTTGTGGCATGGTTTCTGCAAAATTCAGACAAAGATGTCTTTAATTTTGCGATGTCAAAAAATAAACAATGTTAGATATGAAAACAATTACAACAACCCTTCTTCTTTTGGTCGCTGTTATGGCAGGGGCCATTGAAAAACCAAGACTTGAAGTTACTCCCATCTCTGCCAGCCGGGCTTCGGTTACACTTTTGAACACAGCGCCAGGATTTTTGGAAGCTACTTTTTCGAAAACGGATGGTTCCGTTATCTACTCAACCCGCACTAATGAGGGAATTCAGGACTACCAGAAAGTTTTTGACTTTTCTGATGTTGAAGATGGTAACTACCTGTTAACATTTAAAATTAACAACACCTCGGTAATGCGTGAAATCGCTATCGAACGCGGATCTATTAAAGTAGGTGATTCCAATTTGCGTTACGATCCTTATGTAATCCTTAAGGACAATACACTCAAACTCTCTTACCTCAATTTCGATCAGCGCAATGTGAAATTCACACTTCGTCAGAACAACGATGTGGTTTATGAAGCCAATCTTGGCCGGGATTTCAGTCTGCTGCGTGGTTTTGATTTGTCGAAACTGGCAAGCGGAAAATATGAAACGGTTATATCAGACGGAAGAAATACCTATTTCAACACATTTGTAAAATAGTACAACTTTTCAGAAAACAGGAAAGGCTGTCTCAAATTAGAGGCAGCCTTTCTTTGTTTTATTTAATTCTTTAAATAATTGATGGGATTAAACTTTTTTGGGTAGGGAATGTCTTAATTTGGCAAAGTAAATCAAGAAGATAAAGGCTGTGAAGATTACCATCGAAAATCTCAATAAAGTTTATGAGAAAGGTAAGTGGGCACTTAAGGACATTAACCTTGAAATCCCCAACGGAATGTTTGGACTCCTGGGGCCAAACGGTGCCGGAAAATCTACCCTTATGCGCATATTGGTTACGTTGATGAAACCTACCAGTGGCAAGGTGACCATCGATGGTCTTGATCTTATGAAAAACCGCAAGGAGATTCGGTCTATGCTGGGTTATCTTCCTCAGGATTTTAGATTTTTTGCCAAGCTCAAGACATACGAATTCTTAGATTACACGGCACGGCTTGCGGGGATGAAAAACAAGTCGCAGCGAAATCAGGCGGTTGAGCGTATGCTTGAAGAGGTGGGTTTGTTCGAAGCCCGCGACCGCAATGCCAATCGTTTGTCGGGTGGAATGAAGCGTCGTTTGGGCATAGCACAGGCATTAATTAACGATCCTAAAATTATTATTGTTGATGAGCCAACCACCGGGCTCGATCCTGAAGAGCGTATCCGGTTCCGCAACTTGTTGTCGCAAATCAGTTCGCGCGATGTGATTATAATATTATCTACCCATATTGTTGGCGACATATCGAGTACCTGCGAAAATGTGGCGCTGCTCAATTTTGGACAACTGGCATTTACAGGATCCCCCGAAGATTTGGTTCGGGAGGCAAACGGACATGTTTGGCTTATTAGAGCCAATGAAAAGGAGTACCTCGAAATCAATGAAAAATATCCGGTGATTTCTACTATTCCAACCGACGATGGATGGGAAATTCAGGTAGTATCCAGCAGCATCAACGGGTATAGCGGTGAACTGATAGAGCCCAATCTTGAACATGCCTACGTCTATTTTATGGAAAACAAACTCAATCAGTGGATTACTGCCTAACCATTCAATCAAAGAGCTATGGTATCAATACACAATATACAGTCGATTGCCCGCTATGAGCGAAAGACCTTATTCAGATCCTGGTTTTTCAGAATTTTTGGTGTTCTTTCCATAGTTACACTTTTTGGGCTCAACTTCGCAATGGTTAGCGAGGGAGGTGCCTCGCAATGGATTTTCAGGGCCATTCCTTCGGCTATTCCCTACTTTAATTTATTGATTCTGAATGTAGCACAAGCCATTATTGCAGTCTTTCTGGCATCCGATTTTTTAAAACGCGATAAAAAACTCGATACAACCGAGGTTATCTACATGCGCTCCATGACCAATGGCGAGTATGTCATCGGAAAGACACTTGGGAACATGCAGGTCTTTATGATACTCAACTTTGCAGTAATGGGCATAGGCCTAATTTTTAACCTGATTCTTCAGGACATTGTTGTTCCGTGGATGTCTTATCTCATCTATCTTTTGCTGATAAGCATTCCAACATTGGTTTACATCATGGGACTCTCCTTCTTGTTGATGAGTCTTATCCGCAATCAGGCAGTCACCTTTGTTATTATTCTCGGGTACATTGGTATAACCCTTTTTCTGGTAAAGGATACCTACTATTACCTCTTCGATTATATGGCGTTTAACATCCCGATGCTCAAATCGGAGATTACCGGTTTTGGCAATCTTGGAACCATAATTGCCCACAGGGGTATCTATTTCAGTCTGGGAAGCGGGTTTATATTCCTTACCATATTTTTACTTAAAAGGCTCCCTCAGTCGGAAGCAATGACTTGGTTTTCAGTCTTGTTTGCCACAATGTTTATTTCCGCCGGGGGTTATCTGGCTTATGCACATGTAAACCGCTTTGCTTTACTTGAGCGCGACCGCAACGATGCAATTGCGCTTAACGACTTGTATGGTGCATTGCCCTTTGCCGATGCCGAACGGCACGATATACAGCTGCGCCATTCAGGAGATTCCATATCGGTGTTGTCGGCTTTGGTTCTGATCAATAACATGCCTCAGCCCATCGATTCGATTGTGCTTTCCCTCAACCCGGGACTAAAAATCTCTGCTGTAAAGGTAAATGAAACCAGTGCTTTATGGCACCGTCGCAACCATCTGTTAGTAATGCCTTTATCGTCGCCCTTAGAAACGGGGAGTCGCCTGGCTGTTGAGATTTCTTACAGTGGAGTTATAGATGAGGCTTATTGTTACCTCGATATTGATCAGGATCTTCGTTCCGAAAAGTTTGGTGAATTTGTAATCAATGTCGATAAACGGTATGCGTTTATAACTCCCGGTTACGCGCTGCTTACCCGCGAGGCTGCATGGTATCCATCACCCGGGGTAACTTACAGTACCAAAAATTTCGGATGGAACCGAACCTATTTTACCGATTTCAGACTTGAGGTTGCTACCGACACCACTTTGCAGGCAGTTTCGCAGGGCAGTTTTGAGAAGGTAGCTCCCGGAACTTTCCGTTTCAAAAACGATCAGCCTTTGCCTCAGATTTCGTTGGCCATTGGCGACTATGTACATCGCAGTTTGCAGTTGCGTAATCTGGAGGTTGGAATTTGGCATTTGCGTGGACATGACCATTTTGCCAATAGCTTTACTGGAATTGGAGATACCATTCCTACCCTCATCGAGGAGCGGCTGCGCGATTTTCAAAGAACCTATACGCTTCAGTATCCATTCAAGAGATTTTCGATGGTTGAGGTGCCTGCCCAATTTAAAACCTTTGAGCGTACTTGGACACTTGCTCAGGAGACTATGCAACCCGAGCAAATCCTGATTCAGGAGAAAGGGTATCTGATGCGCGATTTTGATTTTAGCAACCAGTCGAGGCAAATTAAGAACTGGAGTCAGCGGAATGGAGAGAGTTTAACCGACAAGGATCTGCAAGTACGAATGTTTACCAACCTTACCGGTAACTTTACCCGCGAAGGGGGCCGACCCAATTTTAATATGATGGCAGGCGGAAACATGCAGGCAACTGAAACGGTAAATCCCTATTTTATTTTTCCACAGCTCTATTATTTCAGCAATCACATTCGATCCCATCGATGGCCGATTACCAATCAGGTACTCGAAGCCTATTTAAAAAGCCAATCGAGCGATATGCGGTCGATGTTTATGCGCGACATGACAGGTATCAGTGAAGACGAGATGGCCAGTATAGCCCTGCTCGACCGATCGTTCGAAGAGCTGCTTGCCGACAAAGGCCAACGGAAAATAATAGACAATCTTATTAAACTTAAGGGGGATGTACTTTTTACAACTGTCCAGGCAACGGCAGGAGAGCAGGAATTTGCATCCTTTTTACGAAGGCTGCTTCGCGAAAATCAGTTTAAAGTACTCATGTTCGATGATTTCGATACGTTGTTGGGAGAGGAGTTTAACATTGCCATTACCCCGCTAATGAACACCTGGTACAGGGAAAGGGAGCTGCCGGGATATCTTTTTTCTCCTATCACAGCCGTTAATACCAAGTCGGGCGATCAGATACGTACTATGGTCTCATTTAGCGCCAGCAATACGAGCAACATTGATGGAGTTGTTAAATTAACCTTCAGGATGGGGGGTCCGGGAGGCGGAGGTGGCGGTCGTGGTCGAATGATGCGTGGTCCGAGTGCCGACGACAGTCAGAATAAAATTTTAAGTCTTAAAGCCGGTGAAACCAAAAAGGTGAGTTATCTGTTCGATGCCGAACCCCGTGGCTTAACCATCAACACCCTCACATCGCGCAATATTCCGCAGTCGATAATGCAATTCTTTGGCACCATTGAAGAAGATTTACGGGCTCTGCCGTTTGACGGGGAAGTAATTACCGAATCCAGGGTCTCGACACTTCAGCCCAATGAAATAGTAGTCGACAATGAGGATTCAGGTTTCGAATATACAGTTTCGGATAACGTAAGCCTTTTGCACAAACTGATTATCAAAGAAGAGGAGACTGGACTTCGTTATGCCGGATTTAATAGCTGGAGGCCTCCACTTAACTGGACTTTAACCACCAACTCGAGCTTCTACGGGCAATACGTACGATCGGCCTATTACATTAAGTCGGGCAACGGCGACCTTACTGCCACCTGGAATCTGCCGGTAACGGAGTCCGGAAATTACGATGTGTATACCTACATCACCAATGTAGGCGGACGAGGACCTCGCAGGCCGGGTATGGCTGCCGGGGAGGAGAAGGGTGAATACCAGTATTTTATTCATCATGCCGATGGTGAAACGCTGCAAACCCTTCAGATCAATGGGGCTGAGCAAGGATGGAATCTTTTGGGCTCCTACTATCTGACACCCGAAAATGCCCGTGTGGTGCTGAACAACAAATCAACTATGCAGACGGTAATCGCCGATGCAATTATGATTGTAAAACTTTAATACAAAGACCATAACCTTTATGCATATGCAATCAACGTCCTTCCAACGATTCACAAGGGTTTGCAGCTTCGCTCTCATACTGTTAACCGTTGCTTTTCCTGCTTTTTCGCAGCAGGTGCTTACCCTTGAGCGTGCACTCTCGGTGGCCGAAACCCAGAGTCCTTCCATAAAGCAGTCGTTGCTTAACCTTGAACGGTATCAAAAAAACCTTGAGGCTCAGCGGGCAGCTCTTAAATCGAAATTTTTACTCAATGTTGCCCCGGTTGATTATACCAATACCCGCAGATTCGATACAAGGGTTTCTGAGTGGTATACCAATGAATCGTTTGCCTCAAATGCCACTTTTAGGGTAGAACAGCCAATTCTTGCGACCGATGGTACACTTTCGCTCATCAACCGGTTTGGATGGCAAAGCAGTTCTGCAGTTTTTGAAGGTGGAAGCTCCACCTCGAGCGAAAGGTTCACCAACAATCTCTATGTAAATTACAATCAGCCGCTTTTTACCTATAACCGGTTGGAGCTGCAATTAAAGGAGCTGGAGCTGACTTACGAAAATGCAAACATCAGCTACGCTATGCAACGGTTGATGATGGAACGCAATGTAACTCAATTCTTTTACAGTGTTTACATGTCGCAAATGAACCTGAGCATTGCCCGCGAGGAACTTGTTAACACCAAGAGAAGTTACGATATTATTGTCAATAAAGTCGATGCCGGACTGGCAGCCAGGGAAGAACTCTATCAGGCCGAGCTCAACCTCGCCAACGCTACCCTAAGTCTCCAGAACAGCCAGGTAGATTTTGAAAATGCCAAGGATCAGCTCAAGATGTATCTGGGAATGGATCTGTTCGAAGATGTTCTGGTATATGCCGACGTGCAGGCAACTCCGGTCGAGGTCGATCTCGACCTTGCCATCAAAAATGGATTGGCAAGCCGAATGGAACTTCGCCAGCGGGAGATTGAGCTTGAATCTACCCAATTCGATATGATTCGTACAAAAGCGCTTAACGAATTTAGTGGTTCGATGAATCTGGCTTTTGGCGTTATTGGCGACAATAAACAGCTGGGTAAGATTTTTGACCAGCCTACTATGAATCCGCAGGTTCAGATCTCCTTCAATATACCCATCTTTGATTGGGGCGAAAGACGTGCCAGAATTCAGGCTCAGGAGGCTGCTATTAAAAGCTCGGAGTTAAATCTCGACGAACAGAAAAAACAAATTATAATCGACATTCGTCAGGTATACCGAAATCTGCAGAACCAACTGAATCAAATCGATATTGCCAGGCAAAGCGAGCGCAATGCACAGTTAACCTACGAAATTAACCTCGAACGTTACGAAAATGGTGACCTCACAGGGATGGATTTAAGCCTATACCAAAACCAGCTTTCGTCGCGAAAACTAGCCTATGCTCAATCCCTGCTCAACTATAAAATGGAGTTGCTAAATCTAAAGATACAATCGCTCTATGATTTCGAGAACCGTGTGCCCGTTCTTCCCCGTGAGCTGTATCAAAGCACTAAAACAGGAATGGTTCGCTAGAACATGACCACAATATCGACATGAGTGATTCAATTGACCTAAAAACAAAACAATTTATACCAATGAAAAACCTACAATACTTCGTGCTTTTTGTTGTCCTTTCGACCATTGCTGGTTGTGCAAATCGTCAGGAGACGGAAACTGTTGATCTGGCCATTCCGGTTTCGATCGAGGACATCAGGCTGCAGTCTATTCAGCAATATGTTAGCACCACCGGTACAGCCCGATCGACGCAGGAGGTGTTGCTTACCTCTGAAATGACGGGTATTTACCGACCTGTTAACAATCCTTCTACCGGCAGACCCTTTAAATTGGGTGACCGGGTAAGGGCCGGGCAGGTGATTGTTCGTCTCGAGGATGAGGAATATGTGAACAACATAGCGATTGATTCGAGGAAGCTCAACCTTGAGATTTCTGAGCAGGAATATGAGAAACAGCAGTCGTTGTACGAAAAGGGAGGCGTTACACTCAGGGAACTGCGCAATGCCGAAGTTAGTGCCACCAATGCCCGTTACGAATACGAAAATGCACAGGTGAGACTTTCCAGAATGAATATCGTGTCTCCCTTCTCAGGTGTCATCGTTGACATGCCCTTCTATACCCCCGGCACCCGCATTGCTTCGGGGGCACAAATGGTTTCACTGATGAGTTATGATCAGATGTTTATGGATATCAACCTGCCAGAGAAAGCGCTTTCTGAAGTAAAGGTCGGACAGGTGGTACTGATAACCTCATACACCATTTCAAACGACACACTGCGTGGCAGGGTAGCCGAACTTTCACCTGCTATCAGTACCGAAACCCGCACATTTAAGGGAAAACTAACGATCGACAATCCTGAATTGCTCTTAAGGCCCGGAATGTTTGTTAAGGCCGATATTGTTGTCGCCGAGAAAGAGAGTGCCATAGTTGTACCAAAAAGCATTATGCTGACCAGCGGGCGAGGCAGAATGGTCTTTGTTGTAGACCAGAGTACCGCCACTGAGCGCAGAATAACCACCGGAATCGAAAATCAGGAGTATGCTGAAGTAATTTCGGGTCTTAAGGAGAACGAACGGTTGGTAGTGAAAGGTTTTGAGACCTTACGCAACAATTCAAAGGTTAAGGTAATCCGTTAACCTGCGTAAACCTACCCCTCGAGAAGTTCAAAACGATTCAAGAAATTTAAACAGATACCCGTGAAAAAACTCACCCTGTTTTCGGTCAATTACCCGGTTACCATTCTTATGGCAGTACTGGGAGTTATCCTGCTGGGTTATATTTCGTTCGATAAGCTGGGGATGGACCTCTTTCCCGACCTGCGGTCTCCAAGAATCTTTGTGGAGGTAAAATCGGGCGAAAGACCACCCGAAGAGATGGAGAAGCTGTTTGTTGAAAATATAGAAGCGCTTGCAATTCGTCAATCAGATGTTCTACAGGTCTCGTCGCTTACCAAGGTTGGTTCATCGCAGATTACTGTTGAATATGCCTGGAATAAGGATATGGATGAGGCCTTCCTCGATCTGCAGAAGGCACTTACGGCCTTTTCGCAAAACCAGGAGATTGATGAGCTAATAATAACCCAACACGACCCCAATACCGCTCCGGTAATGCTTATCGCAGTTACCCACAACGAGATTGGCGATATGAATGAAATCCGGAAGGTAGCGGAAAACTATATACGGAATGAACTGGTGCGTCTTGAGGGGGTTGCCCAGGTAGAGCTATCGGGACAGGAGGAGAGTGAGGTTTTGATTGAGACCAATCTGTACCGGCTCGAATCGCAAAATATTACCCTCGACGAGCTAAGCAACCGAATTCAGAGTTTCAACCGAAGTGTATCGGGAGGAAGAATCTCTGAAATGGGGTTGCAGTATATTGTGAAAGGAGTTGGATTACTGAACAACGCCGATGACTTTGCCAACCTTATAGTAGGGTATAAGGCAACTACAGTTGCAGAAGCCGGACAAACCGGTCAAAATTTTGCCCCTGTTTTTTTGCGGGATGTAGCCGATATTAGCTTTACCAATAAAAGGCCAGACAACATTGTGCATCTTAATGGTCAGCGTTGTATTGGACTCGCGGTATACAAGGAGACCCGCTTTAACACGGTCAGGGCAGTGGAACAGATCGAAGGGGCTCTGCAACAAATCAACAGGGCACTGCCCGGATATCAGCTTACCACGGTTGCCAATCAGGGTAAATTTATTAGCGAAGCCATTTATGAAGTTGAGGAAACGGCTCTTATTGGCATCCTTCTGGCTGTTTTAATCTTGTTCATCTTCCTTCGTCGAGTAGGCACGACCCTAATTGTAAGCGTTGCCATTCCTATCTCGATTATTGCCACCTTCAATCTCATGTACTTTAACGATCTTACCATCAATATTATGACGCTGGGTGGTCTGGCGCTTGGTGCTGGTATGCTTGTCGATAATGCCATTGTGGTTATTGAGAACATCTACCGAAACCATGAGAATGGTATGAGTGTCAAGGATGCCGCAGTGCATGGTACGGCTCAGGTGGGTGGTGCCATTACAGCCTCTACCCTCACCACCATTGTGGTATTTCTGCCTATAGTCTATCTGCATGGTGCTTCAGGTGAATTGTTTAAAGATCAGGCGTGGACGGTTGCCTTCTCTCTTGTTTCGTCGCTCCTTGTGGCCATTTTTGTGATACCTATGATGTATCACCGGTTTTACAGAAATAAAAAGGCCCCTGTAAAACGACACACTGAGCAGACAAATATGTATGGCCGCTTTCTGGGAAGTTTGCTCCGTATAAAATGGGTTGTAATTGTTATCGGCTTTCTTTTGGCAGGTACATCTTTTCTGTTAATACCCTATATCGGCAGCGAATTTATGCCTCAAACGCAAACCCGTGAGTTCAATGTTAAAGTTAAACTACCCGAGGGTACCAAACTTGAGCGAACCGAATCTACGGTGAGAAATCTCGAAGAGATCCTTTTTGAATATTTGGGCGACGACCTCGACAAATTGTATGCACATGTTGGGCCAAATCTTGGATTCAGTAGCAGCAGGAATGCAGTATTTGAAGGTGAAAATAGTGCCGAAATCCGCGTAATCCTCAAGCCCGAAGCCACGATTTCGAGCGATGCGGTTATTGCTGCCATCGACCGGCTTACCGGAGGTGTTGAACAGCTCGAAGTTACCTTTAGTAAGGAGGAATCGGCTTTGCAGGCGATACTTGGTACCGACGAAGCTCCTGTTGTTGTCGAGGTAAAAGGAACTCAGCTCGACGAAATTGAGGCGCTGGCAATGGAGGTAAAAAATCGCATGCTTACAATACCGGGTTTGTACAACATCTCAACATCTATCGAGGATGGAGCTCCAGAGGTAGAGGTAGTCATTGACCGGATAAGGGCCGGATTGTACAATCTCGATGTCAATTCGGTAGTTAGCCAGCTGCAGGATCAGCTGCAGGGCAAAAATGCCGGCCGTTTTGAAAAGGGTGGCGAAATGCAGGATATTACCATCAAGCTGCCCGACACCCCTTTGTCTGAATTCGAAAATATGACGGTTTCATCGGGCAATCAGGTTTTTCGGATCACCGAAATTGCTGACCTGCGTTATGGAGTTTCACCAAGGGAGATTTTTCGACGCGATCAAAGCCGTATTGGAAAAATTACCGCTCAAATGGAGTCGGGAATGGCCCTTCAGCATGTAGCAGCCGAAATCAGAGCCAAGGTGGCCGATATTCCTATGCAGCCCGACTACTCTATTAGAGTGACAGGTGACGAGGAGAAACGTCAGGAGTCTATGGCCAGTCTCGGTTTTGCGCTCATCCTCTCAATAGTTCTGGTGTATATGGTTATGGCTTCACAGTTTGAATCCTTAATCCATCCATTTACTATACTGCTTACCATTCCTTTTGCGGTGGTTGGGAGTATTCTGACTTTCTTTCTGCTCGGACGCACCCTAAACATAATGGCGCTCATTGGAATCATTATGCTGGTTGGAATTGCCGTTAACGACTCAATCATTTTAATCGATCGGATAAACCAGCTTATCAGAGAGGGAATGGACCGTACCCAGGCGATAATTCAGGCAGGTCAGCAGCGTATCAGGCCCA
>DIUI01000096.1 GCA_002428215.1 Prolixibacteraceae bacterium UBA6162 | reverse complement strand
AAGGAAAAAGAGCCAAGTAAAATTTTTTCCCAAGTTGCCTTCAACAAGCTCCCTTCGACAAGCCATTAGATTTGCTGATTTTCAATTGCAATCTCCCGCTATCGCGGGATAGGCTGTGCCTTGATCATTTCCGCCGGTAGGCGGATTATTTTTGTTCAACCCCGTTGGGGTTGTGGACGGAACGGGACACCTCTTACCCCGGGTTTTACCCGGAGCTATTATTGTTCAACTCCGTTGGGGTTGGTGAACTGATCACTGCATTACTGATCACTGATTACTGCATTACTGATCACTTCCGCCGGTTGGCGGACTGGCGGACAGATCACTATTTCACTTTTGTCTTTCACCTGATTATTTTGTCATATATTAACGTGCAATTCAGATTAATGGATAAGAAACCACCATCGAATGCGATTATTGGAGCAGATTTATCAGAAGCATCATCGCGAGGCCTACTTATGGGCCCGGCAATGCTGTAAATTCGACGATGAGCTTGCCAGGGATGTGCTGCAGCAGGTGTACCTAAAAATTTTGGAAGGAAAGGCGATGCTCAGGAATGATCGCAACGAAAAAAGCTGGCTGTTTACTGTTGTCCGCAATACAGCGGTCGATGCTTTGAAAAGCCGACGGACACACCTATCTGTCGAAACGTTGCCTGATCAGGAAGAGTTCAGCCAAGAACCCGACCTGAACGACTACGAAGCCATCATTGCCCAATTGCCTAAAATGCAGAAGGAGGTGATTTTGATGGTCTTTTACCATGGGATGACCCTTGAGGAGTCGGCCCGTGTGCTTGATCTTCATGTCGGAACCATTCGTACACATTACGATCGGGGAAAAAAGCGGATCAGGCAACTGATAGAACAGCGAAAAACTGTAGATGAACCATTACCATATTCTGTCTGTCAAAATATAGTATTATGAAACACAACCTGTCAGACCGCGATCTGCATCAATTCTTCCGTGAGATGAAAGAGATCGATGCCGCACTGCCCACACCCACTTACCCCGTTAAAGTGGAACGTCGGTGGCGTAAGTTATGGATGCCGGCTGCTGCTGCAGCCATGCTTGCAATCACCTGGCTGATCTGGCCGGGACAGGAAATTTATTATGAAAATCCGGTAGATCTGATTGTAATCACATTAGGTGAGATGAATCAGGAGCAGCAAAAAATTACCATCGAAGAGATGACCTACCTCGATGTGTGGGAATCGCCCACCGAATCGTTACTGGTAGATTTCGATCAAAACCACATAAATTTTTAACCTATGAAAACGCTATTGTTGTTTGCAGTCATAATCTGGGCCGGCATTTCGCAGGCACAAACCATGTTTCAGGAAAATCTTTTTCCAGCCGATCTGGTCATGAAGAATCGTGAAAAGATAGGTCTCACCGATGCACAGGCCGAAAGGATCAAGCGCATTCACGGTCAGAATGCGGCCGAATTTTCCCATCTCAAGTGGGACCTGGATGCGGAAACCGAGAAGATGAAAAAGCTACTGGCGGAAACCCGAATTCAGGCAGCGTTGGTGCAGAAGCAGATGGAATCCATTCTGTCCATTGAGGCAAAACTAAAAAGCAAGCAGCTCCTGACGCTGGTAGCCATTAAAAATGAGCTTTCAGAGAAGCAACAGGAACTGTTATCAAGTGCCAGAGGGGTAGTATTGCGCGATTCGCTGCTCGTAATCCAACCCAGCACCGGAAAGGCAGTTCGGGAAATCAGGTTAAACCGTGCAGAGTTTGGCTCAACGAGTGGCGCTTTCCAAATTAGTAGCGGATCAAACCCTGCAGTCTCCAGAATCATAGTGGACTCCAATTTCAGTCCGAATGCCTCCAAACCGGTCTACTATTTACAAGAGGGAACAGGTTATATCAAAATCGACAATATCGACGCCATTGATCCAAAAGAAATTCAATCGATTTCGGTTTTGAAAGGTAGTAGCTCCGAAGCCCACTTCGGCGAGGCTGGGAAAAACGGAGCCATAATCATCACACTAAAACCATCCAGCAAAGAGTAATCGAGGTTTCTCATCCCACCGCTGGCGCGAATTTAGCTACGCTGATTTTCTCCGCCAGCTGGCGGACTCCCCGCTATCGCGGGACAGGCTGGGCCTTGATCGTTTTCGCCGGAAGGCGGATTATTATTGTTCAACCCCTTTAGGGTTGTATACGGAACGGGTCGCGTCTTACCCCGGGTTTTACCCGGAGCTATTATTGTTCAACCCCGTNNGGGGTTGGTGAACTGATCACTGCATTACTGATCACTAATTACTGCCGCCGGCTGGCGGATTAATCAATTTTTGCGGGTGAATGCAGCTTTATCCCGTGTCCCAGGGTGTTACCCTGGGCTATGATAATAAAGGCTTACAGCCTATTTTTCCTACACACGGGCCAACCATTATTATATTAAAACCACTCTTTCGGGGGCTGAGGCTCTCGAAGCCCTGGCGCGGATTTGCAATCTCCCGCTATCGCGGGACAGGCTGTGTCTTGATCGTTTTCGCCGGTAGGCGGATTATTATTGTTCAACCCCTTTAGGGTTGTGTACGGAACGGGTCGCCTCTTACCCCGGATAGCAATCCGGGGCTATTATTGTTCAACCCCGTTGGGGTTGGTGAACTGATCACTGCATTACTGATCACTGATTACTGCTTCACTGATTACTGCCGCCGGTTGGCGGACTGACAACTGATTACTAGCTATTTACGAGGGGTGAAGCCTGGGCAATGGGTGGATGGTTAAAACCTAAAGAATTAGGACTTCCTAATAAAAAATCATCTGCAATTTGAAGCAGATTTTTACGTGTAGTTTCCAATTCAACCGGATTGATCAACCAGTGTATGTTTGAAAACCACTCGACGGGAAAGGAAAACAGACGTTCTTCGACATCGATCTCGTTAATGATGGACTTTTCTTTTGCATGCATAAACATATCGCTCCAGGTAAAAGAATAATTGAGCGCAATATGCAGTATGTCGAAAATATCTTTGGGCTCATCACGCCCAACAATTGCGGTAAGCTTATTGGCCAGGATGTTTAAGGGCGTATCTATTTTCCCAAAAGGATATACCAATGGTTTTCCGGGATAATAAACCACATCGTTAACCCACTCTATTTTAAGGACGGCACCCTCTTCATGGATAAAAAAGCGCGAAAAGTCTTCAGTAACCAACGAATTTTTAATATCGACATCAAATCTTCGGACTAATTTTTTTCCAATTATAGACATATAGTCTTGAAAACGAGGATCGGCATTAGCAAAGAAGTCAAGGTCTTCGCTATATCTATGATTAAGGTAAAAACGCCCAAGAGCAGTACCTCCGGTAAGGTAAAACGGAAGGTCAAGTGTTATCCACCAGGAAAGAAACTTATCCTGCAGCAGGTATAACTTTTTGTAATCTATTTTTGATGAATTCATATTTTTTACGCAAGGCAGGCGATCTAAGCTTTTGAATGGTATGGTTGGTTAGCAATGCCTTTATTTCAGCAGGAGTTAAAAGTTGCAATATCGTGAACCACGAATAGGATTCAAGCATCCGTTGAAAGATCATTTCACGCGTATAATGGGCAGCTTGACTCATTTCTCCTTTAAGAACAGCTTCAATATCTTCCACTGGAATGTGGTAATCCCAAAATATTTGTTCTAACAATTTGGTTTTAATTGCTGTATCCATGCCGTATTAGTGCGCTTTACCCTACAAATATAATGATTTACCGTCATCAATTTGAGGCAAGGATATTGCCCCCCCTGGCGCAAATTTAGCTACGCTGATTTTCTCCGCCAGCTGGCGGACCCCGCGATCGCGGGACAGGCTGTGCATTGACCTCTGCCGATGGAAGGCGGACTATTATTGTTCAACCCCTTTGGGGTTGTGTACGGAACGGGTCGCCTCTTACCCCGGGTTTTACCCGGAGCTATTATTGTTCAACCCCTTTGGGGTTGGTGACGGAACGGGTCGCCTCTTACCCCGGGTTTTACCCGGAGCTATTATTGTTCAACCCCTTTGGGGTTGGTGAACTGATCACTGCATTACTGATCACTGATTACTGCCGCCAGCTGGCGGACTGGCGGACTGTTTATTGATCACTATTACCCTTTGATCACAGAATCCCCCCGGGGTAAACCCCGGGGCTACGGTCGTTTCAATGCTGCCTTTTTCCTTCTTCCTTGCGCCTTCTAAAGGGGTAAACCCCGGGGCTACGGTCGTTTCAATTCAGCCTTTTTCCTTCTTCCTTGCGCCTTCTAAAGGGGTAAACCCTGGGGCTAAGGTCGTTTCAATCCTGCCTTTTTCCTTTTCTATTTGCCAGGCACATCCAATAGGGTAAGATAAACCAATTCAATTTTGGTGAGCGATGCCTTTAAAATCTTGAAATGGAAACGGCCAATAGTAATCTCAGTATTTACTTTGGGGATACTTTCGTAGTAGTTCAGTATAAATCCTGCAAGGGTTTCGTATTCCTCGCCTTCGGGCAGATCAAGCCGGTATTTCTCATTCATGAGATCGATGTCAAACCTACCGGAAAAGATATATTCGCGATCGTTGATGCGTTTCTCGACGAAGGCTGCGGTATCATGCTCATCTTCGATCTCTCCGAAAATCTCCTCCAGAATATCTTCGCTGGTAACAAGTCCTGCCGTGCCGCCAAACTCATCAACCACCAGTGCAATACTCCGGTGGTCGCGGATGAAGAGACTTAACAACTTATTGGCAGCCATTGTTTCGGGCACAATGAGCACGTTTTTGAGAAATGGCCGAATGTTACGGGCCTTTTGAAAAATAGCCGATGAGTGGGCATAACCCAGCACATTGTCGGGATTCTCTTCGTAAATCAGTATTCTGGAAAAACCGGTATCGACGAATTTCTGCCTTAGGGTTTCAATATCCGCATTCACCTCCAGCATCACAATTTCGTTTCGCGGAACCATAATTTCGCGCAACTTAACTTTCGAAAAATCAAGTGCGTTCCTGATTAATCTAACCTCCTTATCCACCGGATGATTTTCGCTCACCTGCTGTGCTTCATTCTCGCGGATAAAGTTATCGAGATCAACCCTACTGAAGACTCTGCTGTCTGAGGCCGAAAATTCATATTCTCCCGGAAACAGGCGCAACAGAAACTTAATTAACAGAATAACAAAGCGGGTTAGTGGATAAAACAGCAGGTGGAACATGGCCAGTGGCAGCGAAAACACCTTAAGCAGGGCATTTGGAAAGAGTCGGAACAAAGTTTTTGGCAGAAATTCGGCCAACAACAAAATGATGAGTGCCGAGATGGTGGTCTGCAGTAAAAGAACAGCCCAGGCCGATTCGATGTAACCCATCAGTATAGGTTCGAGAATACGGGCAAAGCTAATCCCAAATATTACCAGTGCGATGGTGTTGCCAATAAGCACGGTAGCGATAAAATGTCCGGCATCGTGGGTGACCATTCTAAGCAGTCCGCTATTGAACGGCGACGATTGCCGGTCGATCTCCAGCCGAAGTTTATTGGCCGACACAAAAGCGATTTCCATACCCGAAAAGAAGGCCGAAAGAAGTAAGGTGATGGCAATGGTGATAATGAGCATCATCGGGTTGGATTGAGATTTATGGCAGGGAATTCACGTTCCGGAAGAAGCTGATTTTGATCACTCATTGATTCAGGAGCAGCCGCAGAAGGCTGAGAGCCGACCTCAACATATATGGTACCTCTCGGCTTTAGAATAACCCAGTTTTGCATCGACTGGTCCGATTCAAATCCGGTTCCGGTTATTATCTGATCGGGGCGAACAATGCGGACAAACTCATCGGTGTAGATTTTGCCGCTACGTTCGTCCCAGAAGAGAAGTTCTGTCTTTAAGGTATCGCCGGCCAAGTTCACTGCCACCACTTCGTTTCTGGCTTCCCAGCGCTTCTCGCGAATGTCCTGGCGGGCAAAACGGGCGGTAATGTTCGACACTACCCGCTGGTTTCCATCGTATTTAAGAAGCACCACTCCTTGGGGAAATTCGGCAAACGACTGTCCATCTCTTTCAAACTGTTTTAGTTCAGGAGTTCGCAGCAAAAAACGTACAATACCTGAATCGGTATAGGTTGTTTCGAAGTCGAATGCATGCACCACCGGCAAAGCCTCTGCCGCACTAAATGCCTTTATGGTTTCGATGTCGTTCTCGCAGGCCACAAAAAGGAAAGCAGCACTGCATAGCAGCGCTGCATTCAGGGCATGAAAAATTCTTTTTCTGATAGGGTTAAAAACGAACCTTCGTGGTTTCATTTATCCAACCTTTTACAGTATAGTTGCTACCTTCCATTATGCTCAGGAAGAAAGCAGCCTCTTTGTTCGGAAAGTAGTTCCGGTAAGTGTTCACACGCTGTGAAGCTTCGGCAACACAATCTTCGC
>DIUI01000008.1 GCA_002428215.1 Prolixibacteraceae bacterium UBA6162 | reverse complement strand
GAACCGGCCCGAACCAATTCATCGCTCTTAACATCCTGCACAGCATATCCCAGCGATTTGCGTTCGCGGGAGATACCCAGAGCTGTTACTACGACCTCATCTACTCCAATGGTTGCTGATTGCAGCACCACAGAGATTTCTGAGCGACCGGCAATAACAACATCCTGCATCGCCATGCCTACAAAAGAGAAAATCAGGTTTTGCGTTGCGGCAGGAGCCGACAAACGGTAGCGACCGTCCATATCGGTAACCGTACCCTGCGTAGTGCCTTTTACCACTACAGAAACCCCCGGTATGGGAGCACCGTCGTCGGCAGAAGTCACCGTTCCGGTTATTTCGCGGGTCTGCGCAAACAAAACCTGAAGGCCTAAAACAAAGAAGGCCATTAACAGTCCAACTTTTTTCATAAAAATCGATTTAAGTATGATAAAACAATGGTTATCATTCCAGTCGACATACCAATAATTACACACCAAGAGAGACTTAGGTATTGATTCAAAGGTTTTTTGACTAAAATGGTTACACTTTATTAGCAGGAGGCAAAGTAAACCAACAATCCAATACATGATACCCGTCTGTTCAATAAATTTATACAGATATTAACATTTTTTAATATTTCCATAAATCCGGGTGTCCAAAAAGCGAATAGCAGCTTAATTTACAGCTACTTATCTATTTTACTTGGTAATCATAATTTTTGGACAAGTGAAAAAATATCTGCTCTTTTTCACTCAAATGCGGGTAAAAACCCTCATTCAGCAGTATATTCAGGCCGGAATGCTATGGCAACAACTACGCACTAATACTACAGATGTGCCGCTATCTCAGATAAATCAGCCACCTGTATTGTGCGGCCTTTGCCCCTGGCTTTGGGAGTGGAAAACTCAAAGATTTCCCCATGCCGGTTGTAAAAGATCTGATCAATGCCTACAGCTTTGGCCCCCAGTATATCTACATCCCATGAGTCGCCAATCATTACACTCTCCATTTTACGGGCATTGCAACTTTTGAGAGCATGGTGAAAAATTATCGGCGATGGCTTAGGTGCCTGTACCTCTTCTGAAATAAAGATACGGTCGAAAAATGGCAGAAGTCCGCTGAGTTCCATCTTCCGGTGCTGTACTTCTGCGAAACCGTTTGTAATTATGTGCATCCTATATTTACCTAACAGTTGCTCCAGCAATTCAATGGCACCTGAGCAGAGATGCGGCTGCAACGGCATCCTGTCGAGGTAGCGCTGGTTAAATTCAGCTCCCTCGATCATACCATAACCGGCTTCACTCAGAGACAAAGAAAACCGGGAAGAACTTAGCTCCTGCTTGGATATCTCATGTGCACGATAGGCTGCCCACAACCGGTCGTTATGGAAATTGTAAACAGAAAAAAAACGTTCAAAATCGTTCACGGGCAGAGAATAACTGCTCCACACTTCAATCATCGCCAGTTTGGAATTGAGATCGAAATCCCACAGTGTATTGTCGAGGTCGAAAAAGAGATGCCTGTACATGGGGAGTTTGGGTTGGGTTGTGTTTATTTAAAATATTGAGGGATTACTCCTCGCCGGTGGCTTCGGGGTCTTCACTTCGTAGGCGCTGCCAGCCACCCAGCACTACCACAAATTCGCCGCGGGGCGGCTTTGCTGTAAAATGTTCGAGCATCTCCTGAATGGTGCCGCGAACTGTTTCTCCAAACATCTTAGAAATTTCGCGGCTTACACTACATAGCCTGTCTGCCCCAAAAATCTCTTTAAGTTCAGTCAATAACTTCACGACTCTGTGTGGCGATTCGTAAAAGATGATGGTACGCGGCTCCTCTGCCAGGGCAAGCAGTCGTTTCTGGCGTCCCTTCTTTTGTGGTAAAAATCCCTCAAAAACAAAACGGTCGGCCGGCAAACCTGATTCAACCAAAGCCGGCACAAAAGCAGTAGCTCCGGGCAAACATTCGACCTCGAGTCCGCGCTCTAAACAGGTTCTGACCAAAAGAAAGCCGGGATCGGAAATTCCTGGCGTGCCGGCATCAGAGATGAGTGCCACATCCTGACCCCCTTCGACCATAGCAGCTACCTTACCCACCGATGCATGCTCGTTGAATTTATGATGAGCCATCAAACGGGTTTCAATCTTGTAGTGTGCCATTAACCGGGCCGAAACCCGCGTATCTTCGGCCAGTACCACAGCAGCTGCAGACAAAACCTTTAGAGCACGCAGGGTGATGTCGTCGAGGTTACCAATAGGCGTTGGCACGATGTATAGCTTTCCGCTTGTTGTCATATATAGTTGTTAGGAGGGTACTATTTGTATCGACAAAGAATACCTGTAGATATTACGACTGAAACCGGCGTCGCACCAACTCGATAAACTTTAAACTGGTATCGTTCTTCTTCCAGGTAAAGGTTGAGCGAAGAAAGGCCGCAGCCTCCTGAAGATTCTGCATGCCATCGAGCCGTGCCATAACCTCCTGATAGTGCTGTGCATTTCCATCGAACAGCTCCCGGGTAAAAAGGAAACGGTCGTTAATACCCACCGCTGCCTGTAAACTGATTATCGGCATATGACTGTATTTACTGTCGCCCTTACCTTGCTCTACCAGCAAATCGTTTAAAGACTTACTCTGGCTGAACTTCTCCCCCAAAACCGCATGATCTCCGGGATTCTCAACCAAATCGACTCTATCGCCGACAGGTTCTTCCACCGACACCTCGGCTTCCGGATTCTTTACCTCAGTAACCGGAATATCTACCTCAACGGCAGTTGCAACAGGCGGCTGTTCAGATTCAACAGCTTCTGTCACTTCCCGGATTTGCTCCTGCACTTCCACTTTGGGGGCTTTGTTCTCCGGTGCCAAATTGGATGGTTCATTTTGCTTCGAAATCTCTTTTCCGGACGTTTCAACAGAGACCGGAACAACAGCCGATGCCAGAGCATTTGCCCGCTGCTCCGCCGCATATAGTTGGCGCTGCAACTCTCCCATTCCCTCTGCCGAACGTTCAAGCATATGCTTTATCCCCGACAGTCGGGTCTCTATCAGCTCCAGATCCGTAATCCCCGGAGATGCGTCACTCTTAACTTCTTCTACAAACTGCTGCAAATCAGTAATATCGCGCAACAAAACCTGAAGTACCCGCTTAATATCCATGTTGTGTGAATGTTTTCTCTGATTTTTTTGATTTTTCGTTTACTTTGTGCTACCCAAAGTATAAGTGGTAAAAGTACTAATTTCTTATTTCACCCAAGCCATGTTTATCGAACGGGAATTAAACCACACAAGGCGCACTGGCACCATTGAAGTTATTTGCGGATCGATGTTCTCGGGAAAAACCGAAGAGCTCATCCGAAGAATAAAGCGCGCCAGGATTGCAAAGCAGCGTGTGGAGATTTTCAAGCCGGCCATTGATGTTCGCTATTCAGCAGTCGATGTAGTTTCGCACGACGAAAATACAATTCCTTCAACACCGGTTGAGAACTCCTCCAACATTCTTCTGCTGGCCAACGATGTGGATGTGGTAGCCATCGACGAGGCACAGTTTTTCGACAAACACCTGGTGAATGTTGCCATACAACTTGCCAATCAGGGGGCCAGAGTCATTGTGGCAGGCCTGGATATGGATTTCAGAGGGGAGCCGTTCGGTCCAATTCCCGGCTTGATGGCCGTGGCCGATTACGTTACCAAAGTACATGCCATCTGTATGCGATGCGGTTCTATCGCACAGTTTTCGCACCGAACAACCACCAAAGAACAAGTGGTACTTTTAGGTGAAAAAGATATTTACGAACCGCTTTGTCGAAGCTGCTATAACCATGCCGGCAAACCCAACCCATGATATACACGCTGTCGTTAGTCGCCAAAATTCTAAAGGGAGAATTTGTACGTAACGATCTCTCTCCCAACACCTCTCTGTCTCGATTGGCCATCGACAGCCGAACTGCTCAACCGGGAAGCGAAACCCTTTTTTTCGCCATTAAGGGGGTGCGCCACAATGGCCATTTCTTCGTAAATGACTTAGCCGAAAGAGGCGTTCAGGTGTTTGTGGTATCAGAACCAACCGTAATCTCCGCAAGCATCAAAGTAGCCATAATCAGGGTAAAAAATACCCTCGAGGCGCTGCAGCGTTTGGCTGCTCACCATCGGTCGTGCTTCTCCATCCCAGTGGTAGGCATCACAGGCAGCAATGGCAAAACTGTTGTGAAGGAGTGGCTCCACGATCTGTTGTCGCCAGAAATTTCAATCATTCGGAGTCCAAAAAGCTACAACTCCCAAGTGGGGGTTCCCCTTTCCGTTTGGAATATTCAACCCAACCATCGGCTGGCCATCTTCGAGGCAGGGATTTCACAACCCGGGGAGATGGCACAACTGCGAGCTATTATAGAACCGCAAGTCGGTATCTTTACCAATATTGGAGAAGCGCATCAAGAACATTTTGAATCACTGCAGGAGAAGGTGCTGGAAAAGCTTTTGCTTTTTAACAATGCTCACAAGCTGGTCTATTGTGCCGATCAGCCCGATTATGTAAATTTAATTGACCAACACTGTACCTCCAATGGAATCACCAGGGTAAGCTGGTCTCTTCAGGGTATGCCGGCACAAATTCAATTCCGGCTAAAAACCGGTGTAAGGGCGACCCATATTTCTGCACAGCACGGGCAGCTGGAGTACGAATTTCAGATCCCATTCACCGACAATTCCTCAATCGAAAACTGTTGCCATTGCTTCGCAGCAATGATTGCTCTCGATATCGACCCTCAGACCGCGATTCCAAAATTTGAGCATTTGTCTCCGGTAGCCATGAGGCTGGAACTAAAAAAAGGGAGTCACGGCAGTCTACTCATCAACGATTATTACAACAGCGACATCAATTCACTGGAGATTGCGTTAAGCGTGATGTCGCGTGAGGCGGAAACCCACCATTCGAGAAAAATCGTCATACTTTCCGATATTCATCAATCGGGCCAAACCGAAACTGATCTCTACCGACGTGTAAACCAACTTCTTGTTGACAACAACTCCGATTTACTCATTGGCATCGGACCCTCCATTGCTTCCGCTGCTGCTATATTTACCCTGCCTGTAAACTTATACCCCACTGTTGGTTCATTCTTGAAGCAGCTAAAGAGCGAACTCCTGTCGCAATCAACCATCCTGATAAAAGGTGCACGGGAATTTCGTTTCGAAGAGATTTCATCGGCCTTGCAGCAAAAGGTGCATCAAACCGTTTTGGAAATCAACCTTAACCGAATGACCGATAACCTCAATCACTACCGGTCTCTGCTCTTGCCCACTACCCGTATCATGGCCATGGTTAAAGCCTTCTCTTATGGAACCGGCGATACCGAAATTGCCAAAATGTTGCAATACCAGCGCATAGACTACCTGGCGGTGGCCGTTGCCGACGAGGGAGTTGAGTTGAGGAATGCGGGCATTACCACACCTATTGTGGTTATGAATCCGGAAATACACAGTCTGCAGCTTTTAATTGACTACCGACTGGAACCAAATCTCTACGATTTACAACTGGCTGAGGAGTTCAAGGCATTGGTTTCGCTTAATGCATTAAAAGCGTTCCCGGTACATATAAAACTCGATACCGGAATGAACCGCCTCGGCTTCAAAACAGAAGAGGAGCTTAACACGCTTGCAGAGTGGCTGCATCCAGACAGTGGACTTAACATCGTATCCATCTTTTCTCATCTTGCCGCATCAGACGATCCGATGTTCGATACATTTACCCATGAGCAGGCTCAGCGATTTTCAGAACTTAGTCACCATCTCATTCAAAAAACCGGCACCTCTCCAATGCGTCATCTGCTCAATTCGGCAGGCATAGAGCGATTTCCTGAATACCAGTTCGACATGGTCCGGCTCGGTATAGGCCTCTATGGAGTTAGCAGCATTCAAGGGACTTTGCAACCCGTAGGCAGACTTACAAGCACCGTTTCGCAGGTTAAAAAAGTAGCTCCCGGCGAAACCGTTGGATACAACAGAGCCGGGCAGGTAATGTTTCCCTCCGAAATTGCGGTCATACCGGTAGGCTATGCCGATGGCCTCGACCGCAGGCTTAGCAATGGTGTAGGTCAGCTCATAATAGGTGGGAAAAGGGTACCGATTGTTGGAAACATCTGCATGGATATGTGTATGGCCGATGTTACCGGTGCCGGAATAAAACCGGGCGATACGGTTGAGATTTTTGGCGATCAGATTCCAATATCAGAAATGGCTTCAAAAGCAGGAACTATTCCATACGAAATGCTCACAGGTATTTCGCAACGCGTAAAAAGGATCTATATTCAGGAATAAAGCATACAGGTTTGCTGCAACAAGGCACTATCTCCCCTATTGGAATTAACCAAGTTTACTGATCCACTCCAACCGCTTTAAATCTACAATTTTGATTTTACGGCCATCTATGGCAATGATGGTTTCGTTGGCAAATGCAGATAGGGTGCGGATTGCATTAGAGGTGGTCATATTCGAAAGGTTGGCAATATCTTCACGCGATATATACACCTTTAGGGTAGTCCCATCGTTTTCGAATCCATATTTTTTTGACAACAGGATCAGCGATTCAGCCAGTCGCCCCCTGATATGCTTCTGGGTAAGAGCCACTGTACGCGCATTGGAGAAGCCAAGTTCCCGGGCCATTCTCCGAATAACCTGCAGCGAAAAATCGGCATTCTTCATTGCAGTCTGAAAGATAAAGTCGAGATCGATATTGGCGATTGTTGACTCCTCGATGGTAACCGCAGAGGCAATGTGGTTCTCTTCAGCAAAGATGGCACGGTAACCAATAACACCCGGGGCTTTCGACATCCTGATTATCTGCTCTCTTCCTCCTACACCCTCTTTCACAATTTTCACTTTGCCCTTAACAAGCATCAAAAATCCAGTAGGCTTATCACCTTCGTGAAAAACCATCTCATTCCGTCGGTATTTCGAAAAGGTGACATGGTGCTGAAGCTCCTTCTTCTCTTCATCAGTTAGCTCAAAAAAGAGTGATTTCGGATTCTCCAGCACATCCTTAATTCCATCGGCGAATAACATATCTAAGATGCTAAGGGTTTAGTGTCGCAAAATTAACAATTTTAGGGAATTAGATATTTATTTGACACGCTCTGCGCAGCAAGTTCAATAGCGGGCTACCAGAGGCATTCTTCGTCCGAAACCAAAAGCCTTGGAACTTACCCTCAGAATTGGTGCTGCCTGAAAGCGCTTATATTCGTTACGATCGACCAATCCAATCATTCTCCGCACTACTTCTTTTTCAAACCCCATGGCAACAATATCGTTTGCCGAACGGTTGAGCTCTATATACTGTAACAGGATGGCATCGAGAATATCGTAATCAGGCAGCGAATCACTATCCTTTTGTCCGGGTCTTAGCTCGGCCGAAGGTGGCTTTTGAATGGTATTTTGCGGAATTAGTTCGCCGTTTCTGTTGATATAACCGGCCAAACGGTAAACATCGGTTTTATATACATCACCCAAAACTGCAAGGCCGCCGTTCATATCGCCGTAAAGGGTTCCATAGCCCACTGCAGCTTCACTTTTATTGGTTGTATTTAGGACAATATGACCCATTTTATTCGAAAGAGCCATAATCAATACTCCTCTTATGCGAGCCTGAATGTTCTCTTCCGTCACATCGGGGGGAAGGTCACCGAAAATTGGCTGCATAGCATCAACCACCGTACCAAAGCTCTCCTCGATGGGTACAATGTCGTAACCTATCCCCAAATTATTGGCCAAAGACACGGCGTCATCCACTGAATGCTGACTGGAATAGGCGGAGGGCATTAGCAGTCCATGAACATTTTCCCTACCCAGGGCTGCCACCGCCAAAGCTGCCACCACAGCCGAATCAATGCCTCCTGACAGACCCAGGGTCGCTGTGGAAAACCCCGATTTATTAAAATAGTCGGCTATTCCCAAAACAAGGGCATGGTGAATTTTCTGAATCGGATCGGAAGGTATCGGTTGTTCACCCAACGGGCTCCCGGAGATATCAACCACAGCAAAGTCCTCCTGAAAGTAGGCAAGCTCCCGGGTAATAGAGCCATCGGCCATTACAACCATTGATCCGCCATCAAAAATCATCTCGGCATTTGCACCAACCTGATTTACGTATACCAGCGGCAACTTATAACGTTCTGCCTTTGCCAGAAGTATATGTTTGCGCCATTGCTCCTGGGTATGAGAAAAAGGCGAAGCTGACAGGTTTATTAGCAGGTTGGGCGAAAATTCCATCAACTCTTCCATGGGGGAAGTACGGTATAAACTGCTTTTTCCAAAATCACTGAATGACGGTTGTTCGTCCCATATATCTTCGCAGATGGTAACGGCAATCCGGTATCCTCCATACTCGAGAATACGGAAAATGCTGTTGGGTTCGAAATGGCGGTATTCATCAAAAACATCGTAGGTTGGCAGCAAGGTTTTATAAAAGACTTCCCGAACACAACCATCGGCCAAAAACCACGCTCCATTATATAGCTGCTTGCCACGCCCGTCGCGGTTAACAGCTGGGCCACCTACTAAGGCAGCAATTCCTTGGCATTGTTGTGCAATGGTCTCTATGGCAGAAATTGAACGCTCCACAAAATCGCTTCTTTCGAGCATGTCGTGCGGATAATACCCGGTAACCGAAAGTTCAGAGAAAACAACCAAAGAGGCGCCCTCCAGCTTGGCCCGTTGAATGGCTTCCAACATCTTCCGGCTGTTTCCTTCCAAATCGCCAATGGTATAATTGAGTTGCGCCAGTGCTATCTTCATGAGTTGCTCATTTCGGGTTATTCGCTTAATACAATCTCTTGGGGGAGCTGGGGTAATCGGTTATTGAATAGTTAAAAACACTTTTGCCCCGTCCCTATTCTAGCAAAGTATAATCTTCTAAAGATAATTGTTGGTTCAAAATTAATTTTATTGTTGCAAATCTCCACTTTTTAGTCCACATTCGCAATAAGGTTACCGCCAGACCGTATAGGGTATAAATAGAGCAACCATGAAGTTTTTCCGACCAAGTATCTTATATGCCATACTCATTATGGCAGTTTTATCCTGTCAGCGAAATCCGCTAAAAGTTGATCTTTCCGGTATTTTGGAGGAGGTACCCATTGTGAGGTTCGACACCCTGATCAGCACACTTGGATCAGATCCAACCGACGAGCAGTTGCTGAAAGTGCATAGTCAGTACCCCTTGTTTACCGATATCTTTACGGCAGATTTATTAAGGATAGGAACTTTAGATGATTCGTTTACCAGGGATGCGTTGCGGTACTTTCTAAACGACACTCTGATTCAATCGATTTATGGGTTAACCAATGAACGAATGGCAGATTTCAGTCCCCTTCAACACGAATTGGTGCAGGCCTTTAAGCACTACCGGTACTATTTTCCGGAACGCTCATTACCTACTATTTATGTTTGTGTGTCAGGGTTTAACGAATCGGTATTTGCGGTGAATAATCTCGTAGGCATTAGCCTCGACAAGTATCTGGGATCCGACGTATCATATTACTCCCTACTGGGTATTCCACTTTACAAACAGCGCCGGATGGAATCCGCCATGATACCGGTCGATGTTGTAAATGTTTGGATAAGAGACCAATTCCCAATAAGCGGGACTGCCTCTACCCTACTCGATCATATTATTTACGAAGGCGTGGTTTTAAACGCGATGGAAGCAATGCTACCGTCAACACCCGATTCGCTAATTAATGGATTTACTGCAGAGCAGTTGAAATGGTGTACCGCAAATGAAGCGCAGATGTGGGACTATTTAATAGAAAATGAATTGCTTTATTCCACCAGACAAATGGACATTGTTCGGTATATAGGCGATGGCCCCAGAACCAATGGATTCCCTGAAGCATCGCCGGCCCGAACCGGCAACTGGATTGGCCGGCAGATTGTACGTCGCTACCTGAAGCGAAACCCGGAGGTAACCCTCTCCAACTTACTAAACAATCAAAATTATCAGGAAATCCTGAACCAATCAGCCTATCTGCCATAAAAAACGGCTACCCCCAAAATGGAAGCAGCCGCTTTTGTATTCCTGCGAAGAGTTACTACAACTCCTTAATTTTAATATTGCGGAACCATACATCATCGCCGTGATCCTGCAGCGAGATATAGCCCGATTCTGGAACATTGGCCCAGTCGGGGTTAAGTCCGGGGAATTTTGAGCCTGATACCAGCTGATTCCATTCGTCGGTCCAGAGGTGGTATTCCAGCACTGTTTCATCATTCTGTTTGTGCACAACAGTGCCACGGTAAACGATGATCTCAACGGAGTTCCATTCGCCGGCGGGGTTGGCATTTTGTGGACTGGCAGGAATCAAATCATAAAGAGATCCGGCTTTGCGATTGCCGTCGATTCCCAAAAATGAATCGGGGTGACGTTCGTTGTCAAGAATCTGCATTTCAGGAGCAGTGCGCCAGATTGGCCATCCATCAATTTCTTTACCGAGGTAGAAGATTCCTGAATTACCACCTTCAGAAACTTTCCATTCCAATTTCAGTCTGAAATTACTGAATTCACGGTCGAACAAAATATCGCCACCATCGGCGGAACCGGCCTCGCCGCGTCCTGAGCCTTTACACATAATGGTACCATCAACAATTTCCCATGCAGCAGGAAAATGATCTTTGTTTACTCCACGCCAACCGGCCGGAGTTTCACCATCGAACAAAAGCATCCAGCCATCGGCCTGCTCTTCGGCAGTAAGCTGGTTAGGCAAAATCTCCACAGGCTCCGACGATTGCTGTGAGGCTCTTTGCTGACCTCCCTGACAGGCCACCAGAACAACAAAAGTTGATACAATCAAAACAGTTAAAATTTTTCTCATCGCTATCCATTTAAAGTTTGAAAAATAATCAAATCAACAAGTTAGGCAAAAATAGAAAAATTGAACATACTGCAATCTATTTTGTACCTTCGTACCATCTATTTTAACACTCACATCAAGCAGCCAGAAAGCAATTGCCTATGCCCGGAAAGACGAAACGAATCGGAATTTTAACTGCAGGAGGCGACTGCCCAGGATTGAATGCCGCCATCAGAGGGGTTGGTAAAACGGCCATAGTTGATTATGGCATGGAAGTAATTGGCTTCCGTTCTGGCTACACCGGACTCCTGCAGAACGACTACCTTGAATTGAAGGAGGCACAGCTTTCGGGTATCCTGACCCTCGGGGGCACCATTCTGGGTACCTCACGCGAAAAACCCTATAAACTGGTCACCGATAGCGGAGAGCCCAATGCAAAACCCGAAACTATTATCAGAAACTACGATGATTTGGGACTTGATGCGCTGGTATGCATCGGAGGCAACGGAACTATGAAAACAGCCAATATGCTGGCCCGCGAAGGACTCAACATTATTGGAATCCCGAAAACCATAGACAATGATGTTTGGGGAACCGAGACCACCTTTGGTTTCGATTCGGCGGTGTACATCGCCACCGAAGCCATGGACCGGCTGCACACCACCGCCAACTCCCATCAGCGGGTTATGATTATTGAGGTAATGGGGCATAATGCCGGATGGCTTGCTCTCTATGCAGGAATTGCCGGTGGAGGCGATATTATACTCCTGCCCGAACTACCCTACAACCTGAGGTCGGTGTGTAAAAAAATCGAGAGTCGATATGCCGACAACAAACCTTACTCAATTGTGGTGGTTGCCGAGGGAATCGAACACCCAAAGGGTCGAAGTGCTGCCAGTTACATTGCCGATTCTATTACCACATACACTGGTTTTGAAACCCGCGAGACGGTACTTGGCTATATTCAGCGGGGAGGAAGTCCATCTCCGGCCGACCGAATTCTGGCCACACGATACGGTGCCTTTGCCGCAAGATGCATTGCCGAGGGCTGCTTTGGAACGATGGTAGCTCTTCGCAACAATGAACTGGTGGCTGTTCCGCTGAGTGAAGTAGGTGGAAAAACCCGACTGGTTGATCCGCATAACCCCATGATTGATATTGCCCGTAAAATGGGTGTTTCGTTTGGCGACGAATTTATTTAGTGTCGCCTTCAGGATCTGAGAAGATGGCCGACCGAACAAATTTCATCCGGTTCAGTCTGAATAACAGCGAGGTTTTTAGCACCCCCAGACCATAAACTATACTGTTCGATAAATTTATGCTCGAAGCTTCTTCGAAATAGCGGGTAGGGCAGGTAATTTCTGCAATTTCAAAACCCTTGAACCATATTTGTGCCAGCATCTGATTGTCGAAAACAAAATTATCGGAATTGGCCTCAAAATTCACTTCTTCGAGTACTTTTCGGGTAAATGCCCGGTAACCGGTATGGTATTCGCTCAATTTGGCCCCCATTAAAAAATTCTGAAACAAGGTGAGCAAACGGTTCGACACATACTTATAGAGTGGCATTCCCCCTTTTAGAGCGCCTTTGCCTAAAATCCGGGATCCCAAAACAACCTGATAAAGATCACTGGCCAACAGATGTGCCATTGAAGGAATAAGCTTGGGTGTATATTGGTAGTCGGGATGCAACATAATCACAATATCGGCTCCCAGCTCGAGTGCCTTGCGGTAACAACTTTTTTGATTGCCACCGTAGCCGCGGTTATGTTGATGCTCAATGATATGCTGAATACCCAACTTCCTGGCGACTTTAACGGTATCATCCCTACTGAGGTCGTCGACAAGAATCACCTCATCTACAATGTTGAAATCGATTTCGTTATACGTGATTTCAAGTGTGCGGGCGGCATTATAGGCCGGGAGCACCACTACAACTTTTTTCTGATGAATCATAACAAAATGGCATTCATGCAGCAGAGCCGCAATTTATCGGTTTTACAGGGTACTATTTAAGTGGGGCAGCATATGCCTCAACATCTTTAGAGGTAATTTTCCGGTCGCACAGAATAATGAGCCGTTCTACTACATTCCTGAATTCCCGGATGTTACCCGTCCAATCAATCTTCTGCAATGCTTCTATGGCATCGGGGGTTATCTCTTTGGGGGTCATGCCATATTCGCCACATATCTGATCGATAAAATGACCTGCCAGCAGCGGAATATCCTCCTTTCGTTCGTAAAGGTCGGGGACCCTGATCAGGATCACACTTAATCGGTGGTAGAGGTCTTCCCGGAAGTTGTTACGGGCAATCTCATCTGCCAGGTTTTTATTGGTAGCAGCCACTACCCGTACATCAACCTTAATGGGAGCATCGCTGCCGACCCTGCTGATGATGCTCTCCTGCAATGCTCTCAAAACTTTGGCCTGCGCCGAAAGGCTCATGTCGCCAATCTCGTCGAGAAA
>DIUI01000059.1 GCA_002428215.1 Prolixibacteraceae bacterium UBA6162 | reverse complement strand
TAAAAGTTACTTTATGAAACCAAAAATAGGTTTATGGCGACGAAATTGTTAGTAAAGTACCTTTTTCACTTAATATCGTAACACTTTCTTAACTTTCGGCTGTGGAGATTTTTTTCAAGGCTCAATAAAGCCCAAACCGTTTTTTACCTATGCAAAAGCTAAGTAAAGACGATGGATTGCTATTCGAAGATCCGCCGCAAATCGGCAGGAGAAGTTTCTTTGCGCTATTCAGCAATTAGTTTGTCGAGAGCTGTATGTACAACTTCAAAATCGAATTGTTTTAAAACGCTATTTTTACGTTCGGCTATTTTATCGAGGCAGAGATTCCCGATACTTCCTTCGTGCGTATGTTGGATGGTGGTATTGGGGGTAAAATTTTTGTTCGCAATCGATTCACTTACTTTCCGGTATGCATCTCGGAAAGGAATTCCTTCCAGGGCAAGACGGTTAACCTCTTCAACACTAAATAGATACTGGTACCTGTCGTCACCTAATATGTTTTCATTAACGGTTATGTGACCAACAGCATAGGTTGCAATGCTAAGAATATTCTGAAGATCGGAAAAAGCTGGCAGGATTATCTCTTTCATTACCTGAAGATCGCGGAAATAGCCGCTGGGTAGGTTATTGGCGATGAGTGTAATTTGCGATGGTAGTCCTTGCAATTTGTTGGCATGTCCGCGAATTAACTCAAAAACATCGGGGTTTTTCTTATGCGGCATAATGCTCGATCCGGTGGTCAGAGTATCGGGCAGCGATAAAAAGGCGAAGTTTTGACTCATAAAGAGACATACATCGTAGGCTAGCTTCGAGAGTGTGGCTGCCAGATTTGCCATTGCTGAAGCTACTATTCGCTCGGTTTTACCTCTTCCCATCTGTGCATAGACCGAATTATAATGAAGGCTTTCGAATCCTAATAGCTGGGTGGTCATTGTGCGGTTTAATGGGAATGAGGAGCCATAGCCTGCGGCCGAACCCAGCGGATTTCGGTTAACCATTTTCCATGCCGCAAAAAGCTGGTCTATATCGTCGACCAGACTCTCTGCATAAGCTCCAAACCAGAGTCCGAAACTGGAGGGCATCGCTACCTGCAGATGGGTATAACCCGGCATGAGAACCTCCTTGTGTGTTTCGCTCAATCCGAGCAATACATCAGTCAGTGCAGCTGTTTGATTAACAATCTGTTCGAGTTCCGCCCGCATAAAGAGTTTCAAGTCGACCAGCACCTGATCGTTTCTCGATCGACCGCTATGAATCTTTTTTCCGATATCACCCAATTCGCGGGTAAGCATTAATTCAATCTGAGAATGAATATCTTCTAAGCTCGACTCAATTTTGAAATCGGGTTGCAAGGTCTTCCTGTATATCTGTTTGAGGCTAACCAGCAGCTGAGGTAGCTCTTCGGGCTGAATAAGCCCGATCGATTCAAGCATGGTTACATGGGCAATTGATCCCAATGCATCGAAGGGTGCCAGCAGTAAATCCAGTTCCCTGTCTTTGCCAACAGTAAATTTTTCAATGGCGATGTCGACTTCTATTCCTTTTTCCCAGATTTTCATACCCGTACAATGCTATTTCCACAAATGTAGAGGTTTTTTATCACTGTAAACAAAAATGGCCCAACAGGTAAGCTGTCGGGCCATTTTTGTTAAATAATTTTGATTACATATTCTTAATCTCGGCGGCAAGTTTCTGAAGAGAATCTTTCGCATTTCCGTAAAACATGCGTGTTTTATCGTTGAAAAACAGGAAATTCTCAATGCCTGCATATCCTTTACCGGCACCGCGCTTCATTACGATTATATTTTTTGCCAGATGTGCGTCGATAATTGGCATTCCATAGATTGGCGACGATGGATCATCGTACGCTGCAGGGTTAACCACATCGTTGGCTCCAATTACGATGACTACATCCACATTGGGCATGTCCGGATTTATATCGTCCATCTCTACCAATTTCTCATATGGAACATCGGCTTCGGCCAGCAAAACGTTCATGTGTCCGGGCATGCGACCGGCAACCGGATGAATGGCATAGCGAACATCGACACCCCGGCTTTCGAGGATATTGTCGAGTTCATGGGCTATGTGCTGAGCCTGAGCAACAGCTAATCCATAACCCGGCACTACAACTACCTTTTGCGAGTAGTTCAGCAATACTGCGGCATCACTCACTGTAATCTCCTTCATGATGCCCATGTCGCGGTCGATAGCAGCACCACCACCTCCGAACGACCCGATAATAACATTAAGTAGCGACCGGTTCATTGCCTTACACATAAGCAATGTCAAAATCATACCAGCAGCACCCACCAGGATACCCCCAAGGATCATGGCCTGGTTGTGGTATATAAATCCTGCCATTGCCGCTGCAATTCCGGTAAGTGCATTCAACAAGGATATAACTACGGGCATATCGGCCCCACCAATGGGCATCACAAACAATACTCCATAGAGCATGGCCAGAGCAAAAAGCACCCAAATAGTCCATAATTGGTCGGAGGGTGGAGTTCCGTTAAATATAACCCAGGCAGCAAAGCCCAGAGCCACTGCAATCAATACCAGATTTACGTAGGTCATATAACCGGCCCTGATATCTCCAATTTTTCCGTCGAGCTTTCCGTAAGCAACTAAACTGCCGCTAAAGGCAACTGCTCCAATGATTAGTCCAAGAACTGTAACCAATATAGATCCGATGTTTCCAGCAGCTGCGTTGGGGTATTCCAGCAGCGCGACCAAAGCCGAAGCAGCACCGCCAGTGGCATTGTAAAGCGATACAAGCTGTGGCATAGCGGTCATTTTTACTTTTCGGGCAATAATCCAGCCCACCGAAGCCCCAATACCTATCGCCATAATAATGACAAAAAGGTTGGTTATTGGAATGCCTGCACCGGAGTCGTTTTTGTGCAGAAGTGCAGTAGTAATCATAGCAAGGAGCATCCCACCAGCTGCCCAAAGGTTTCCTTTTCTGGCAGTTTCGGGGTGCGAAAGCATTTTCAGGCCGTATACAAATAGCAGTGCGGCAATAAGGTAGCTTAGTTCCAAAAGAATATCACCCATGGAAACTGCAGCCGAAATCATCAATAAACTCTTATCCATGGTTAGTTGGTTTTTTGAGGTTTCTTTTTCTTAAACATTTCGAGCATACGGTCGGTAACGGCAAATCCACCCACTACGTTCAGGGTTCCGAAGAACAATGCCAGAACACCCAGCAGAAGTGAGAAGGAAAAACCTGAAAGGTCGGCATGTCCAACCAAAATAATCCCGCCAATGATAATAACTCCGGAAATGGCATTAGCACCCGACATAAGGGGTGTGTGCAGTACCGCCGGTACATTCGAAATAACCTCTATACCCAAAAAGATGGAGAGCGCAATTACAAAGATCGACTCTTTATGGTTGAAGAAGAAAAATAGTATCTGTTCCATTTTGGGTCTATTTAAGGTTCTCAATAACTGATTTTACACGCTCATTGTATAGAACACCCTGGTGCGTAATGCATGTCCCTTTAACAATATCGTCGTCGAAGTTAAGGTTGAGCTGTCCCTCCTTATCGATGATAAGTGCCAGGAAGTTCATGACATTCTTTCCAAACATGCGACTTGCATCAAGAGGCATTTGAGCCGGGTAGTTTGATTCGCCCACAATGGTGACCCCATTATGGATTATGGTTTCGTTGTTTTTTGTATAAGCGCAATTACCGCCACTCGATGCCGCAAGGTCGATGATAACCGATCCGGGTTTCATGCTTTCCACTGCCTCTGCAGGGAGCAACAAGGGTGCTTTACGTCCTGGAATCTGGGCTGTACAGATAACTACATGCGATTTTGCTGCATGCTGGTTAATGGCCTCCTGTTGTTTTTGTTTGAACGCTTCCGATTGCTCAACGGCATAACCACCTGCTGCACTGTCTTCCAGCGCGCCTTCGACTTCAACAAATTTGGCCCCCAGACTTTTCACCTCTTCGCGTACAGCAGACCGAACATCGAAGGCTTCTACCTGAGCACCAAGTTTGCGGGCTGTAGCAATAGCTTGCAGGCCTGCAACACCTGCACCCAAAATCAAAACATTGGCCGGTCGGATTGTCCCTGCAGCGGTCATAAACATGGGGAAGAAGGTTGGCAACATAAGCGCGGCCTGCAACACGGCTTTGTATCCCGAAACTGTAGCCATTGACGACAAAATATCCATTGCCTGCGCACGTGTGGTGCGTGGAATCGAATCCATGCTAAAAGCTGTAACTCCGGCGCTTTGTAATTTTTTGACCAGCTCGGTTTCCCATAGTGGATTAAGGGCGCTAAGCCAGACCTGTCCGGGTCTAATTAATTTTACCTCCGCATCATCCGGAGGTTGTATCTGCACGAGCAGATCAGCTTTTTCGAAGATTTCCTGACGAGAAACCACTTTCGCACCTGCCGACTCATAATCTGCATCGGAGGTAAAGGCTGTGACTCCTGCTTCTTTTTCAACGTATACTTCCACCTTTGAGGCCAATAAGTTTTTTACGTTTTCGGGAAGCAGGGCAACCCTGGTTTCTTCGCCCTTTTCTTTTAAGAGCCCAAGTATCATAGTTAAAAAGGTTTAAAGATTGTTGCAAATCTAACAAATGATTTTGCATTTTTTGGAAGTGAATTCCATTTTTGGCCCGGTTTCGCCAACCCGGCTGGCAATTTCAGTTGAATGGTTCCCTCCATCAACGACACAATTACCTGGGACGTATCACCGGTATGGGGTTTTGGCTCATCGGTTGCCAGCCTAAATTCTGATTAAATAAAATTAGGCACTATTGCTGTGCTCTGTTGAAAAAAGATTGCGTTGCAAACTACACGTCGTCGGCAACCCTTTTTTTAACTATGAAAGCTTTGCCCGGATTTTTTACCAAAATGTGATTGATATCGGCATCGTTAATTCCCGCCTTATTGAGTGCAGGTATCAGTTCGGTGAAAATTTTATTGTGGCTCCGGTAATTACTGCCGTCTGGCTGGTCTGGGTCGTACCAGCCACTATCCTGCGAAAGAAGAAGCTTGTGCAGTACATTGTGTTTCTTCAGATTTACCACCATTTGAGCAATATATTCGGCCTCTGCTTCTCCACCACTGAAACCATCAATCGAAATATAAGCACCCAGACGGGCAGCTTTGATGTGTTGGGTGAGGTCTTTTTCGAGCTGCGCGTGGGTCCAGATAAAGGCTTCTGCCTTGACCCCCTGATCGGCCAATATTTCAAGCTGCTGGAATGCAGGGGTTGCATAACCTGTATGCGACATGATGATTAATCCCGTTGCCCGATGCGCCAGGGCAGCGGCTTTCACCAGTGTCTGATGGAATGGGGAGAGATCTCCCGTTTCTACGCCTATTTTAATGAACCCGGGTCGTATACCTGTTCCGTCAATACCTTGCTGGAATTCAGCAATCCAGAACGCGGCAATGGTTTCAGC
>DIUI01000106.1 GCA_002428215.1 Prolixibacteraceae bacterium UBA6162 | reverse complement strand
AAGGATTATATCAGAAGTGGCGATATTGTCTTTTTCGTAACGAACCAGTCGGCACAGGCAATGGTATTTGAATTGGCAGGCAAGGAACTTTACGAAATTAAAAACATTCTCTTTTTGGGGGGGAGTCGCATTGCTCAGAAAGCGATTGAAAAGTTAGGAAATCAATACCGAATAAAGGTTGTTGAGGCTGATAAAGAGCGATGTGAACGCCTGGCCGATCAATTCGAGAATGTTCTGGTCATCAATGGTGATGGCAGGGATATCGAACTCTTAAAGGAGGAAGGTCTCGAAAATATGGATGCATTTATTGCAACCACCGGAAGTTCGGAAAACAATATGCTTGCGTGTCATCTGGCCAAATCGTATGGAATTAAGCGAACCGTGGCCGAGGTGGAGAATTTAGATCTTATGGGCATTGCCGAGGGAATGGATATAGGTACGCTCATCAACAAAAAGCTGATTGCCGCCAGTTATATCTACCGCTTTACACTCAATGCCGAAATTGCCAGTGTAAAATGTCTGACCGCCTCTGAAGCCGAAGTGTTTGAATTTGTTGCCAAACCGGGGGCCCGAATCACTTCAAAACGGGTAATGGATCTTGATTTTCCAGAAGAAGCCAAAATTGGCGGCATTGTTAGGGGCGATAAGGGATTTATCGTGGATGGACAGACGGTGATTGAACCGGGTGACAAAGTGGTAGTTTTTACCCTGCCATCGGGGATTAAGAAGCTCGAGAAGTTTTGTAAATAGTGAGTCTGGTCGGTATTTACGGTATCTGGTTTTTAAGTGGATGGCTTGCGGATTCAAATTTGTATCAACCGATTTTGCTGTGTAAAAGGATTGGTGTCAGATGCTTAATTTTCCTTTGCCCTGACGTGTTACAACCGGCTCTTCAGAGGTAAAATCAACTACAGTCGATGGTATAATCTCTCCATATCCACCATCAATAATCAAATCTACCTTATCGCGGAATTTCTCGAAAATCAATTCAGGATCGGTTGTGTATTCTAAAAGTGCATCTTCATCGTGTATGGAGGTTGAAAGAATCGGATTCCCCAATTCTTCCACAATGGCGCGTATAATGTTATTGTCGGGCACACGAATCCCTACCGTTTTTTTCTTCCCCTTGAAATATTTGGGCACATTGCCCGAAGCCTCAAGGATAAAGGTAAAAGGCCCGGGCAGGTGTTTCTTAATAACTTTGAATACCTGATTTGATATTGGTTTTGTGTAATAGGCCAAATGACTTAAATCGCTGCATATAAAAGAGAAATTCGATTTCTCCATTTGAATGCCTTTTATCCTGGCAACTTTTTCTACCGCTTTTGACTGGGTAATGTCGCATCCCATACCATATACTGTATCGGTAGGATAAATAATTACGCCTCCATCCCGCAAAACATCAACTACTTTGCGAATCTCTTTCGGATTGGGATTGTCGTTGAAGAGCCGTATAAACATTACTTATTCTATTTTTGCCCTATAAAAGTAGAATTTTAATTGCAAATTGTTTCGATTGTGACGGAGTATAGCCACCACCTCAAATTGATAGAAACATCTGATGGGTCTAAAACGCTCTATTTAAAGGAACTTGATGAACAGTACCATTCATTAAATGGGGCAGTTACTGAATCGGAACATGTTTTTATCCGGAATGGTTTGCTGGCATTGGACCACAAATCTGAAATAACCGTTCTTGAAGTTGGATTTGGTACCGGACTCAACTGTTTATTGACGCTTACTCACTCGAAACGAAAAATTCGGTACGTTGCCCTTGAGAAGTTTGTGCTTGGAGAGAATATTGTGGATCGGCTTGGCTACGACAAGTTGGATGGCGGCAGTTTGTTCGGTGCGATACATGCATCACCATGGAACATCGATACGGCAATTACGCCCGGTTTTTCCCTGCTTAAACTAGAACTCGATCTTTTAGATCATGTGCCACTGCCTATCGGGCAAGTTGATGTAATATACTACGATGCGTTCGGACCGGATAAGCAACCCGAAATGTGGACTGACGCCTTAATGGGGCAGATCATAGGGCATTTAGCTCCCGGGGGCATCTTGGTCACATATACTGCAAAAGGGGAAGTGCGGCGAAGGTTGCAAAGGTTGGGACTGGTTGCCGAAAGACTTCCGGGTCCTCCCGGTAAAAGAGAGATGTTGCGCGCAATTAAACCTTTACGCTGATCACCTTAACTAAAAAACCGTTATCTTCGCGCCTTCATTCTTCAATAGCAATCAAATGGTTAAGAAAGAAATCAGGAGTTACGATGAGAAACTCAGTTATGCACTGGGTATGAGCCTCGGAAGTAACCTGATCAATGCCGGGGTGACCACCCTGGATACAGTTTTGTTTTCACAGGCAATTACTGACCTTTTTCAGGGACTTCCTCCTGCCATGACTCCCGAAGAGGCCAATGAAATTCTGGATACCTTTATGAATAGCAAAGGCGGTGATGTTTCTTCAGATGGAACAGCGGAAGGCAAGGCCTTTTTGGCTGAAAACGCTACCCGCAAGGAGGTTGTCAGCCTCCCAAGTGGATTGCAGTATGAAGTTATAACATCGGGCGACGGAGATTTTCCCGGACCCAACGATCGTGTGCGTTGTCATTACCATGGGACTTTGATTGACGGAACTGTTTTCGATAGTTCCGTTCAGCGAGGCAAACCGGCCGATTTCCCAGTTTCCGGAGTTATTCAGGGATGGATAGAGGCACTGCAGTTAATGCAGGTGGGGTCAAAATACCGTCTGTTTATTCCTCCTGATCTTGCCTATGGAGAGCGAGGAGCTGGTGGCTCCATCGGGCCTAACTCTACGCTGATTTTTGAAGTTGAATTGCTGGAAATTTTATAAAACATTCGGCTATTGAACATTCTATAGCCTGTCTGTTCCAAGTGTGATAATAAATCAAATAAAAAGTAATTATTCGTAACGTATGAAGATTAAATTAACACTCGCTATGGCAGCTCTGGTTGCCTTAATGTCGACCTCGTGTCAGAGCGGAGGAGGTAAATCACCAAAACTCACCAGTGAAGTTGACTCGGTGAGTTACGCTTTGGGAATTTTAATTGGTCAGCAAAACAAACAGGGCCTGGAAGGATTTCCTGGCGGGACCGATATGGATGTAAACATTATGGCTGCCTCCTTCAGACAGTTTATGAACAACGAATCGACCCTTATGACTACTGGCGAAGCCAATGAAGTGGTAGGGAATTTCTTCGAAAATCGCAACAATTTAGAGGCTCAGGGTAACCTTGAGAAAGGCAACGCCTTTCTTGAAAGCAACCGCAACAGAAGCGGAGTTGTTACTACCGAAAGCGGTCTGCAGTATGAAGTTATAAGCCAGGGAAGTGGTCCGATACCCGGACCTACCGATGTGGTTAGGGTACATTACCATGGAACTCTTGTCGATGGCAGGGTATTCGATAGTTCTCTTGAGCGTGGTGAGCCTGTTGAATTTCCTGTAAATCAGGTTATTCCCGGATGGGTAGAGGCATTGCAGCTGATGCCAGTTGGTTCAAAATGGAACTTATATCTTCCCGGAGATCTGGCTTATGGTCCAAGTGGCGCCGGTGGTGACATAGGTCCCAATGAGGTTTTGATTTTTGAAGTCGAACTGATCGATATTGTTAATCAATAGCAGGAGGTAATAACTCCCGGAGCATAAGCAGCAGTATATATGGCACTTGTAATCAAAGGAAAAATAGAGAAAATTCTTTCTGAAGAGAAGGGAGTATCGCGGGCAGGTAACCAATGGGTAAAGCAGGAGTTTGTAATCGAAACCATCGATCAGTATCCTAAAAAGGTTTGCTTTACCCTATTCAACGATAAGGTTGGAATGGCAAGCAACGTTAAGCCTGGCGATGAAGTAGAAGTTTCTTTTGATGTTGAGTCGCGTGAATACAATGGTAAATACTACCATAGCCTGAATGCCTGGAAAATCGATAAAACATCTGCCGGAAAGGTTAACGATGGATATCTGCCTCCACACGGTCCGGACGATGTTCCGCCCGAACTGGCAGACGATGGAAGTGATCTTCCCTTCTAAAGTTGATCAGGGAAAAAGATTTGGAGCCGGAGTGTCGATGTACATTCCGGCTCTGTCATTTTAATGGTCCCTGGTAAAAACAAGATGATCGTTTTTGCTTAACGATGGTGCAAAATGATACCCTTCGAGATCGAATGCTTTCAAATCGTCGTGCTTGTCAATACCATGTTGCAAAATAAATCGTGTCATTAATCCCCTTGCTCTTTTGGCGTAAAAAGAGATGATTTTATACGAACCATTTTTGAGGTCTTTGAAATCGACCTGAATTATATTGCCTTTCAGGGTTTTTTGGTCGATGCTTTTGAAATATTCGTTCGAAGCGAGATTCAGCAGACTGTTGGTCCCGATTTCAAACATGCTTTGATTTATTTGCCGGGCGATTTTGTTGCCCCAAAATTCGTAGAGATTTTTGTGATGGCTAACCTGAAGTGTAGTCCCCATTTCTAACCGGTGCGGTGAAATTAAATCCATTGGACGGAGTATCCCATAAAGACCGGAAAGAATTCTTATCTGATGTTGCGCAGCCTTAAGTTCATCCAAAGACAGACTTTCGGCCTGCAGACCATCATACACATCCCCATCGAATGCGAGTATGGCTGCCTTTGGACCCTCGGGCTGGGCCGACCACTGCTGATAGCGCTCGAAATTAAGCATCGCAAGTTTGGGCGAAATGTCCATTAATTGCGCAATGTCGGTCGATGATAACCGCCGAAGCTGTTTCACCAGCTTGGTAGTTTCTTTCTCAAATATGGGAAGTGACGGCTCAAAATCAATGGTTGACGGTGCAAAGTTCAGTGATTTGGCAGGCGATAGAACTACAAGCATAATTTATTTTTACTGCAAAGGTTATAGGTTCATTTTTTCTAAACATGTTTTTCGAGGAGAACAACATTCTCAACATGGAGGGTATGCGGAAACATATCAACAGGTTGCACCCGCGACACCTTATATGATTCGGCGAGTAAGGCAATATCCCGTGCCTGTGTTGCCGGATTGCAGCTTACGTAAACTATTTTTGCAGGGGCAGCCGATAACATTGCGTTGATTACATCCTCGTGCATTCCTGCTCTGGGCGGATCGCATATAATAACATCGGGAATTCCATGAAGTTCAAAAAAACTTTGATTCAATAAGGCTTTAATGTCGCCTGCGAAAAACGCTGCGTTTGAAATTCCATTTTCCTGAGCATTGCTTTGGGCATCTTCAATAGCTTCAGAAACATATTCCATTCCGATTACTTTCCTTGCTTTGGCAG
>DIUI01000093.1:19608-24715 GCA_002428215.1 Prolixibacteraceae bacterium UBA6162 | reverse complement strand
GACCGGGCCGAAGAGGAACGTATAATGGATTGTATCGAATGTGGCAGCTGCAGTTACACCTGTCCTTCCGATCGCCCTTTGCTCGATTTTATTCGTTTTGGCAAATCACGTGTAGGCGCTATTATCCGGGCCAGAAAAAATTAACAGCGACTTAATTGTACACCAAAAATGAACAACCTTTTAACCATTTCTCCCTCACCGCACGTGCATACCGGTGATTCGGTGCAGAAGATCATGTTTCGGGTCTCTCTGGCGCTGCTGCCGGCACTTGGCTGGTCGATTTTTGTCTTCGGTTGGGATGCACTTCGGGTTACTTTGCTGGCCGTACTGGCGAGTGTGGGATTTGAATACCTGATTCAACGTTATATAATGAAAGTGAAACCATCAGTAACCGATGGTTCTGCGCTTGTTACCGGTTTGCTCCTGGCATTCAATGTGCCTGCAAATCTGCCATGGTGGATTATCATAATTGGTGCTATGGTATCTATAGGCATTGGTAAATTGTCGTTCGGGGGTCTGGGGGCCAATATTTTCAACCCTGCACTTGTTGGGCGGGTTTTCCTTTTGATCTCCTTCCCGGTGCAAATGACTTCCTATCCTGCAGTATCCCAGGCAGGAGTTGACGCCGTATCTGCTGCCACTCCTTTAGGTATTCTTAAGGAAGGATTGATGAACAATCAGCCGGTAAGTTCACTCTTGGGGGAGTTGCCATCTTCGTACGATCTGCTTTTGGGAAATATGGGGGGATCGCTGGGCGAAATATCAGCGCTCATGTTGCTCATTGGCGGTCTTTATATGTTGTTGCGTAAAGTCATTACATGGCACACTCCGGTATCGGTACTTGGCTCAATGTACTTAATGGCGCTGGTGTTCTGGCTTATCAATCCCGAAATGTACATCAACCCGGTGTACCACCTTCTGGCAGGTGGTGCCATGTTGGGCGCCCTGTTTATGGCCACCGACATGGTATCTTCGCCTATGACGGCCAAGGGACAGATCATTTACGGCATTGGTATTGGCGTAATCACAATGAGCATACGGCTTTTTGGGGCCTACCCGGAGGGTATCTCGTTTGCCATTCTTATTATGAATGCCTTTACACCACTCATCAACAATTCCATAAAACCTAAACGATTCGGAGGTAAAAAGTAATGGCCAAACGTGAATCTACATTTATTAATATGGTGGTGGTGCTGGCCATTGTCACCCTTGTAGCAGGAGGCGCACTGGGGGGTGTTTATACCCTGACCAAAGATGCCATCGATGCTGCGAAACTGAAAGCGATGAACGACGCCATCAGTAATGTGCTTCCCGAATTTGATGAACTGCATGAAACCAAGCAACTCAATCCTGACGACGGACCGGCGGATGTTACGCTATTTCCTGCCTACCGCAACGGTGAATTGGTGGGTGTTGCTGTGAGCAGTTATACCAGAAACGGTTTTTCAGGACACATAGGTGTAATGGTAGGCATCGACAATTCAGGAAATATATCGGGCTATCAGGTTTTGGAGCATAAAGAGACTCCGGGACTTGGCTCAAAAATGGGCGTCTGGTTTAACAATTCTGAAAAGCCTGCACAAAATATTCTGGGAAGGAATCCCGGAACAACCCGCCTTGCGGTTACCAAAGATGGGGGCGACATCGATGCCATAACAGCATCAACCATTACTTCGAGGGCATTTCTGGAAGCGATTACACGGGCTCATGCCGGGTTTTCGGTGTATGCAGCCGACTTAAATGCCAATAACCCTAACAAATCATCGGAATGAATCAACTGAAAAATTTCACCAAAGGATTTATCAAGGAGAATCCGGTGTTTGTGCTTCTCCTTGGCATGTGTCCTACTCTTGGGGTTACCTCTTCTGCCATCAACGGACTGGGTATGGGACTGGCAACAACCTTTGTACTGGTAATGGCCAACATCGTGGTTTCACTTGTAAAGAGCCAAATTCCGGATAAAGTTCGCATACCCGCATTTATTGTAATCATTGCCACCTTCGTTACCATTGTCGAATTGGTAATGCAAGCCTATTTGCCATCGCTGTTCGAAAGTTTAGGGCTATTTATTCCACTGATTGTGGTAAACTGTATCGTTTTGGGCCGTGCCGAAGCTTTTGCTTCCAAAAACAACCTGGTCTCATCGGTAGTCGACGGATTGGGTATGGGGCTTGGCTTTTCTTTTGCACTCACCCTGCTTGGGGCTGTCAGGGAGATTCTGGGAAGCGGCAAATTGTTCGATATTACACTCTTCTCCGAAGACTATGTAATGCTGCTGTTTGTGCTGGCTCCCGGTGCCTTCATTGTGCTGGGTTACCTTATTGCAGTTATCAACAAAATGAAGAAAGCTTAATACCTCTCTGTTATGAATTATCTGGTTATTATAGTTTCAGCCATTCTGGTAAACAATATTGTACTCATGCAGTTTCTCGGTGTATGCCCTTTTCTGGGGGTGTCGAAACGGGTCTCTACTGCTGTTGGGATGACTGGAGCTGTGGCGTTTGTAATGGTACTGGCCACCATCGTTACCTACCTCATTCAGAAAATGGTACTCGACCCTTTATCTATCCGTTTTCTGCAAACAATTGCCTTCATTCTGGTGATTGCCTCACTGGTACAACTAGTTGAAATTATTCTTAAAAAAGCAAGTCCTTCCCTTTATCAGGCACTTGGGATTTTTTTGCCCCTCATTACTACCAACTGTGCTATCCTGGGGGTTGCTATCCTTACCATTCAGAAAGATTATAACCTTACGGAAGGGGTGGTTTTTGCTGTTGCCAATGCCATTGGTTTCGGGATAGCCCTTATCGCTTTTGCCGGAATTCGTGAACACCTCGATCTAATGGATGTTCCCAAAGGACTCAAGGGAACCCCCATTGCCTTAATCACAGCTGGAATTCTGGCCATGGCCTTTATGGGTTTTTCAGGACTTGTTTAGGGTATTTGCCACTATACATCCCAATCGATGGATTTTCGCAGTTCCTGTTTTAATCCATAATCTACTATCCCATTGGGAGTTTATTGGCAGTACAAATTTGCTTTTTATAAACATGGATCTCTGATCTGCGGGGTTCGAATCCCGACTATATGTGCAATAATTTCATCAAAAATCTCTGAGATTGTGCCAAAATGGCTGATTCTTCTGTCTGGTGCTTCTTTTGCTGACGAGGAGATAAGATAGATTAGAAGCCATGAATTTCAATAATTTTACCATCAAATCGCAAGAGGCTCTGCAGCATGCATTCGAAATAGCTCAGGGCAATCATCAGCAGGCCATAGAAAGTGGTCATATTCTAAAAGCAATTATAACAAAAGCTGAGTCGGTAGTATCCTTTCTTTTTAACAAGCTTGGGGTCAATCAGGCTATTTTGCTGTCAGCATTAGATCGTGAAATTGCCAGTTATCCAAAAGTTTCGGGAGGCGATCAATACCTTTCGGCCGGCGCAAATCGTGTACTTCAAAAAGCTTTGGCCCTGGCACAGGAGATGGGCGATCAGTTTGTTTCGGTCGAGCATTTGCTGCTTGCTCTGCTGGAAGCAGGCGATTCTGTAGGTCGTATGCTCAAAGATAGTGGAGTACAGACCGATACCTTCAAAAAGGCCATCGCAGAGTTGCGTAAAGGGTCGAAAGTCGATAGCCAGACTGCTGAAGATCGTTTTAATTCGTTAAACCGTTATGCGATCAATTTGAATGAAAGAGCGCGGTCCGGCAAACTCGACCCTGTTATTGGCCGCGATGATGAAATCCGTCGGATTCTTCAGATTTTGTCGCGACGAACCAAAAATAATCCCATTCTTATAGGAGAGCCCGGAACCGGTAAAACTGCAATTGCCGAAGGATTGGCGCACCGCATCGTGCGCGGCGATGTTCCGGAGAACCTGAAGTCAAAACAGGTGTTTTCGCTCGATATGGGAGCGCTTATAGCCGGCGCCAAGTATAAAGGCGAGTTCGAAGAACGACTAAAAGCAGTGGTAAACGAAGTGGTAATGTCGAACGAAGAGGTAATTCTTTTTATCGACGAGATTCACACCCTGGTTGGTGCCGGAAAAGGAGAGGGAGCCATGGATGCGGCTAACATTCTAAAACCTGCCCTGGCTCGCGGAGAATTGCGAGCAGTGGGTGCAACAACCCTTTCCGAATATCAAAAGTATTTCGAAAAGGACAAAGCGTTGGAAAGGCGCTTTCAGGTGGTACATGTTGATGAGCCCGGAACCCTCGAAGCGATATCGATTTTGCGCGGTTTGAAAGAGCGCTATGAAAACCACCACAAGGTGCGGATAATGGACAATGCCATAATTGCTTCAGTTGAACTCTCCCAGAGATATATTACCGACCGGTTTCTGCCCGATAAGGCCATCGACCTGATGGATGAGGCTGCAGCCAAATTGAGACTTGAAATGGATTCATTGCCTGAGGATCTTGACGAGACTGAACGCCGCATCAAACAGCTTGAAATTGAGCGCGAGGCTATTAAACGGGAGAAGGATGAAAAGAAACTTGCTCAATTGAGCGAGGAGATTGCCAATCTAAAAGAGGAGCAATCCAAACTTCGCGCTGTGTGGCAAGGTGAAAAACGACTCATCGATGCTATTCAGAAAACCAAAGCCGATATTGAAGCGCTCAAGTTTGAGGCCGACGAAGCCGAGCGGCAGGGTAACTATGGTAGAGTTGCCGAGTTAAGGTATGGTCATATTGGTGAAAAAGAGGAAGAGATTGAACGCCTGAAGGCTGAATTGTCGGTGATGCATACAGGCGGAGGTATGATTAAAGAGGAGGTTGGTCCGGAGGATATTGCAGAGGTGGTATCGCGATGGACTGGAATTCCGGTATCGCGGATGCTGCAAAGTGAGCGCGAAAAGTTGCTGCAGATGGAGCAGGAGATCCACAAGCGACTGGTTGGGCAGGATGAGGCAATTGCTGCTGTATCTGATGCAGTTCGCCGCAGCAGGGCTGGATTGCAGGACGAAAAGCGTCCTATTGGCTCATTTATATTTCTGGGCACCACCGGAGTGGGAAAAACCGAACTTGCTAAAGCACTTGCTGAGTATCTGTTCGACGATGAACATATGATGACCCGAATAGATATGTCGGAATATCAGGAAAAATT
>DIUI01000093.1:12503-19483 GCA_002428215.1 Prolixibacteraceae bacterium UBA6162 | reverse complement strand
TCTCACCTTATTCACGAAAGACTGGCCAATGTAACGGACGAACGGTTGGGGTTGGTAATGGAAGAGACCCGCGAAGCGCTTATGGAATTGCTGCAACGCTCCATTAGGCCCGAATTCCTTAATCGTGTCGACGATATTGTTGTTTTTGCACCCCTCACCCGCAGCAACGTGCGCGAAATTGTAAAACTCCAATTTGAACGCATTACTGCCAGAATGAACCGTCAGGATTTTACCCTTAAAATTACCCCGGAAGCTATAGATTGGCTGGCGGCTGTAGGATTCGATCCTGCTTTTGGTGCAAGACCGGTGAAACGATTGCTGCAAAAACATGTACTCAACGAACTTTCGAAAAGAATATTGGGTGGAAGTCTCGATACCCATCAACCTATTTGGGTGGATGTAATCGACGATAGCCTGGCTTTCAGGAACTGATTTTGAGTTAGCCTGAACGAACCAGAATCGATTATGGCATGGGCAGTTGTGCAATGTCTGGAGTTAAAATCGAAATTGGCGTTGTCCTCTGAAAATTTGGATGCTTTTTCTGATAATTTTCACTCTTTTTGCAACATAAAAGAGCTTATTTTGTGGAACATTATGGAAACTAAATTTCAAACCAATATTTTTTCATGAAGGCAACGGCATTTAATGCGTTACATAAGGCTGCCGGCGGCAAAATGGTCAATTTTGCCGGTTTTGAGCTGCCCATTGAGTTTTCGGGTATTGTTGAGGAGCACATGATTGTTCGGAACGGTGTTGGTGTCTTCGATGTCTCCCACATGGGGGAAATTTGGGTGAAAGGCCCCAGAGCCCTTGAATTGCTTCGCAAAATTGGCTCCAACGCGCCCTCGCTTTTGTTGCCGGGTCAAGCGCAGTATAGCTGTCTTCCTAACGGAAAGGGTGGTATTGTAGATGATTTTGTTCTCTATTGCTATGATCCCGAAAAGTATATGATGGTTGTTAATGCAGCCAATCTTGAGAAGGATTGGGCATGGATTAATCAGCAAAACAGCATAGGGGCCGAGCTGGAGAATGCTTCCGACAGAATGAGTCAGCTGGCTGTTCAAGGTCCCAAAGCTCTGGAAGTACTTCAGCGAATAACTCCGATCAATCTTTCTGAAATAAAGTACTACACATTTGTAGTAGGGGAGCTCGCCGGTGTTCCTGACGTTATAATTTCCAACACCGGATATACCGGTGCAGGTGGGTTTGAACTCTATATGCACAACAGCGATGCCGTTAAGATCTGGACTGCGCTTTTTGAAGCAGGCCGCACCGAAAACATCAGGCCGATAGGATTGGGTGCTCGGGATACCCTGCGGCTCGAGATGGGCTATTGTTTGTATGGCAACGACATTGATGAAACTACTTCACCTCTGGAAGCTGGCTTAGGCTGGATTACCAAATTTAACGGTGACAGGAAATTCATCGACCGCGAATTTCTCGCCATGCAGCAGAAAGAAGGAGTGCCACGCAGACTTCGAGGATTCCGAATGATGGAAAGGGGAATCCCAAGGAAGGATTACCCTCTCTATAATGCCGAAGGTACACAGATTGGCAAGGTAACTTCAGGAACCATGTCTCCCATACTTGGATATGGTATTGGGTTAGGATATGTCGACAAATCCTACGCTGCTTTTGGAACATCGGTTTTTGTGGGTGTTCGTGACAAAAAAATACCTGCCGAGATTGTTAAAACACCGTTTATTTAATTTTTGTCAATATTGCCTGTCTTCCAAACTGAAACACTCATAATAAGCTATGATTGATTTTCTTTGCTAAACATTCAGGATAATTTCATCCTTTCGTTCATTAACCAATTTGCAACCGAGCAGAGCCCGATTCAAACAATATACCATCAGGCTATAATTTTCCAAATCTGGCGTTTTTCGCCGGGTAATTAAAACCAAAACAGTTACTCATATGAAAAAGCACAACTTTTCAGCAGGCCCATCGATTCTTCCAGAGTTTACCAAACAGAACACGTCGGAAGCGATAATGAATTTTGCCGGTACAGGATTGTCGGTTATGGAAGTGTCCCATCGCAGTAAGGAATTTGTTGCAGTTATGGAAGATGCCCGTAGCCTGGTTAAAGAGTTGCTGCAGGTTCCGGATGGCTACTCTGTTCTGTTTTTACAGGGAGGCGCAAGTTTGCAGTTTCTGATGGCCCCGATGAACTTTCTTGAAGTTCGTGCTGCATATCTTAATACAGGAACCTGGGCGTCTAAGGCCCTCAAAGAGGCAAAGACCTATGTGGGTGAAACCATCGAAGTTGCCTCCTCCAAAGACAAAAACTTCAACTATATTCCCAAAGGGTATGTGGTGCCCAAAGATGTCGATTATTTCCACTATACGTCGAACAATACGATTTATGGAACAGAGATATTCAAAGATCCTGAAGTTGATGTGCCACTTATTTGCGACATGTCGTCCGATATCTTCAGTCGTCCGGTTGATGTTTCAAAGTATCATTTGATCTATGCGGGTGCTCAAAAAAATCTTGGACCATCGGGAGCAACATTAATAATTGTGAAGGATGATGCACTCGGCAAAGTTAGCCGTCCAATTCCTACCATGCTTGACTACCGTACCCATATTGCCAACGACTCAATGTTCAATACTCCAGCTACGGTTCCGATTTTTGGTGCACTACAAACGCTTAAATGGCTCAAAGAGCTTGGCGGAGTTGAAGAAATCGAAAAGATAAATCGAATGAAAGCCGATTTGCTCTATCAGGAGATCGACCGCAACAAATTGTTCATGTCTACTGTACCCGATCCTGCCGATCGCTCCCTTATGAATGTGATTTTTGTAATGAAACCTGAGTATGCTGAACTTGAAAAGGGGTTCAGTGATTTCGCAACGTCGAAAGGAATGGTTGGATTAAAGGGTCACCGTTCTGTTGGTGGATTCAGGGCGTCGCTGTACAATGCCATGCCTGTTGAGAGTGTTCAGGCTTTGGTTTCGGCAATGCAGGAATTTGAAAAGCAACAATAACAGGATTTTCGGATTATGGCAACAGTATTGGTAGCTACTGATAAGCCTTTTGCATCTGCGGCTCTCGATAAGATTCGCAAGGTGGTAAAAAAGGCCGGTCACAACTTTGATGTACTTGAATCGTACAGCTCCCGTCAAGAATTGTTGGATGCGGTTCAAAAGGCAGATGCTCTGATTGTTCGAAGCGACATAATTGATGCGGTTGTGCTTGCCTCTGCCCCGAACCTTAAAATTGTGGTCAGAGCAGGTGCTGGTTACGACAATATCGACATCGCAGCCGCCAGCCAGAAGGGGATTGTTGTAATGAATACTCCCGGGCAAAATGCAAATGCTGTTGCCGAACTTGCAGTTGGTCTTGCCATTTATGGCGTTCGGGAATTGTACTCAGGTAAGACTGGTGGCGAACTAAGGGGACGTACGATAGGGTTGCATGGCTTCGGATTTGTTGCCCGCAATGTCTTTCGGATTGCCCGGGCTCTTGGCATGAAAGTCATCGTGTATACCCGCTACAGTCGTGAGGCGGCAGCAGCCATTGGTTTAAAAGTTACCCATTCGCTTGAGGATCTCTATCGTAAAAGTGATGTTGTGTCAATCCACGTGCCTGCAAAGGGAGAACATATCAAGTCGGTAAGTTACCCAGTGCTGTCGAATTTGCGGTCGAATGCAATTATCATAAATACCGCCCGCAAGGAGGTAATTAACGAAGATGATCTTATTCGGTTTATGCAGGAGCGCAAAGATGTGAAATACCTGACCGATGTTGAACCTGCCATGAAGTCGCTGTTTGTGGAGCAGTTCCCGGGGCGTTATTTTGCTACCCCTAAAAAGTTGGGTGCGCAAACCATGGAGGCCAATACCAATGCCGGGGTAGCTGCTGCCGAGCAAATTGTTGAATTTTTCAGGACTGGCGATACCACGTTTCAGGTGAATAAATAAGAAATTGAATGTTTTTTACATTCCATTTAAAGGGTTCCTGAACGGTGCTGTTTGCAATGACCTGTTTTTGTTATTTATTTGCCTTGCAGAACGATCGAATATTGAGGATGCATATTGCATCGTTAACTACGGAAATAAAAATTATTAGATTATACTTAAATGGCTATAGTTAAACCTTTCAGGGGGCTAAGACCGCCTGCCGAACATGTTGAAGAGACCGCTTCGCTGCCCTATGATGTAATGAATAGTGCAGAAGCACAACAAATGGCGGCGGGTAAACCGCGCTCCCTTCTGCATATTACACGTGCAGAGATTGATTGTTCTCCGGGAACCGATATCCACTCGGATGAGGTATATGGCCAGGCTGTCAAAAATTTTGAGCGCTTCAAGAACGAAGGATGGTTAAAGTTCGACGATGGCGACTGCTTTTATATCTACGCGCAAACGATGAACGGACGAACTCAATATGGCATCGTGGGTGCGGCAGCTGTCGATGATTACTGGAATGGAATAATTCGCAAGCATGAACTAACCCGTCCCGATAAAGAAGAGGATCGGATGGTGCTTACCCGACATCTCAATGCAAACATTGAGCCTGTTTTCTTTTCTTACAAGGCAGTTCCTGAGATCGACGCCATAGTTCAGTACATTACTGAAAATCAAAAGGCCGAATATGATTTTGTGGCCGGAGATGGTTTTGGACATACCCTTTGGGTTATCCGTGATTCGGCAATAAATGGCAGACTTGAATATCTGTTCGAACATCAGGTCCCATTCACCTATGTAGCCGATGGTCATCATCGCACAGCTGCAGCCGCCAGACTTGGTCAGGAAAAGAGAGCGCAAAATACCCAACACAGCGGGTCCGAGCCCTACAACTATTTTATGGCGGTACATTTTCCTGATAATCAGTTGCAGATTATTGACTACAACAGACTGGTTAAAGATTTGAACGGTTATGATACAGAAGGATTCCTGCAAGCTTTGTCGGAGCGCTTCACCATCGAACCTATGGGCGAAAGTGTATATCGTCCCAACCAACTTCATACCTTCTCGCTGTATATTGATAAGGTATGGTATAAAATTACTGCTTTGCCGGGATCCTACGACGATAGCGATCCGATTGCTGTTTTGGATGTTACCATACTTTCGCGGCAAATTCTTGAACCAATTTTGAATATTGTCGATTTAAGAACCAGCGACCGGATTGATTTCGTAGGTGGAATCCGTGGACTCGAGGCACTTGCGCAGCGGGTTGATTCAGGCGAAATGAGAGCTGCCTTTGCCCTCTATCCAGTATCGATGGAGCAGTTGATCAATATCGCAGACAGTGGCAATATTATGCCTCCAAAAACGACCTGGTTTGAGCCTAAGTTGCGTTCAGGTTTGGTAATTTATAATCTTTAAGCAACCAATCGGTTAAAAATAGAATGGGGCATGCAATGGTCCCATTTTTTATGCCCAACGCTTAAGCGATTAACTTTTTAATCTATTTTATTGATAGATAAGCAAAATGCCGTGGTTGCTATCCTTGGCGAGGGGACTCTTTTGTTAAAAGAATTATAATACGACCAGAAAATTCTCTCAGTAATGTTTATTTGTGGTTGGAAATTATAAATTTAGTCCCTCGAAACTAAAGAATAGCTCTGACAGACTAATTAAATTAAATTCCAATGCAAAAAGATTACTTAAAACTGTCCACGGGTCAGTCGGCCTGGTTGGTTTTGCTGCGTGTGGCCATTGGCTGGCATTTTTTATACGAGGGGTTGGTTAAGGTCTTCAATCCGGCCTGGACTCCCTATGGATACCTCATGGACTCTCAGGGATGGTTTGCACCTCTGTTCAGGGCAATGGCAGGTAATCCTGCTGTTTTGAATGTAGTGGACTATCTGAACGAATGGGGACTGGTACTTATTGGACTGGGATTGGTTCTTGGCTTTCTGACCCGCTATGCAACCTGGGCAGGTATAATGTTGCTGGCCTTCTACTATCTTTCTCATCCCCCTTTTCATGGTCTATACTATGCATTGCCAAGCGAAGGAAGTTACTTTATTGTAGATAAGGTAATCATTGAGTTGCTTGCATTGGGTGTATTGTCGTTATTCCCAACCGGCCATATTATTGGACTCGACCGATTCTTTTTCAAATCTCTTAAATAACTATTTTGTCATGGAAGATAACAACAAAGATTTAACAGCAGGAAAAGGCAACAACATACATCGCCGTGACATTTTAAAGGGGTTGGCAACAGTTCCGGTTCTGGGTGCAGTAGCATACGGATTATATAAAAAGAAATCGTACGACAGGTTTTTAAAGAGTGCTATAACGCAGGAGCTCAACATGTCGACCAACGAACCAGTGGCTCCTCCGAAATCGGAAGGAGAAGAGATCAGGATTGGTTTGATTGGTTTTGGAATTCGGGGAAAACAGTTGGCTAAGGCCATCGGATTCGTTCACCCCAAGCAGCTTGAGGATTGGAAAAAGGCTGCACAAAACAATCCGAACGATCATCGGTACAACGATTTTATTGAACAGGAAAATTTAAATGTGCGCGTTACCGCAGTTTGTGATATATTTGATACTTATGGTGTTCAGGCACAGGAGGCCGGTGCCAATTTGCTGCGCGAAATTCCCGGAGGACAGGTTGGCGAACCGGTAAAACGTTACAATAACTACCGCGATCTTATCAACGCACCCGATGTTGATGCAGTGGTAATCTCAACGCCCGACCACTGGCATGGCCCCATGACCATAGAAGCTGCCCGGGCCGGGAAACATGTCTATTGTGAAAAACCGCTTACTTGGACGGTTGAAGAGACTTACGAAGTCAGAAAAACTGTTAAAGATGCCGGTATTATTTTCCAGCTGGGGCATCAGGGACGGCAGACCGATGCCTATCTTAAAGCCCGCGAAGCGATAGAGAAGGGGGTATTGGGTCCCATTACCCTGATCGAGGTAACCACCAACCGAAACGATCCCAACGGGGCATGGGTATATCCCATTCATGAAGATGCCAACGAGAACACCATCGACTGGGAACAGTTTATAGG
>DIUI01000093.1:0-12362 GCA_002428215.1 Prolixibacteraceae bacterium UBA6162 | reverse complement strand
AAAAAAGTTATGGGACACGATGGCTACATGGAAATGGGCAATACCCTTACCATTTATCCTGATGCCCGTTCTACAAGGTATGCCGAACAGCTGAAGCAAGGCATAATGAAACCTGATATGCCTATTTACAGCTACATCCCCGGTAAAGGAGCCGATACAGTAACCTCGGCCACCGAACGCTATTTTGCCGGCCGTGGTCTCCTCTATACATACAGGGGCGGCAGAAGGGTAGATACTACGCATCTTCATATGAAGGAATGGATCGACGGAATTAGAAACAAAAGGCAGCCAAGCTGTGATATTGACCAGGCTTTCGATGAAGCGATGACTGCCCACATGGGTACCCTGGCTTATAAGCATAAAAAGCAGGTCTTTTGGGATAAAACAAACGAGGAAATTGTGGTTTGATCTTCTTTGCCGGCAGTAGAGTCATTCAACGGCAGTCTGTTGGTAAAATGGAGTTGAAACCCCCACAAAAAAAGTGTTACTTTTGTTTTGGAGAAATCCATAACATTTACTTCTAATCACCTTACAGCAGCTCTCCGTTAACGGGGGGCTGTTTTTCTAAATTCTCTATATTTGCACCCGATTAATGGATTTCACATGAATATTGAACAACTGCTGCAAAATCATATTTCAGAGGCAATTGAACATCTCTTCGGAGAGCCGTTTGATTCAGGTAAGGTGCAAATTCAACAAACCCGGAAGGAGTTTGAAGGGGACGTTACTTTTGCTGTTTTTCCAATTGTAAGGTTGGCAAAAAAATCACCCGATGAAACAGCCACCATATTGGGAGCCTATTTAACCGATACGGTTGATGAGGTGGAAGGCTTTAATGTTGTTAAGGGATTTCTGAACCTCACTATTGACGCAAAATGGTGGATGAAGGTACTTCAGGAGGCCCACAACGACAATGCATTTGGCACACGCCCTGCAGGTTCCGGCGCCGAAGTTGTTATGGTCGAATACTCATCGCCCAATACCAACAAACCCCTGCATTTAGGACACATAAGAAACAATCTTCTTGGCTACTCGCTTGGAGAGCTGGTTAAAGCCAATGGAAAACAACTGGTTAAAACCAATATCGTAAACGACCGGGGCATCCATATTTGTAAATCGATGGTTGCCTGGCAGCAGTGGGGGCATGGGAAAACTCCTGAAAATAGCGGAGTTAAAGGCGATCATCTCGTAGGAGAGTTTTATGTTAGATTCGATAAGCAATATAAAAGTGAAATAGCCGAACTTGTAGCCAAAGGGATGTCTCAGGAGGATGCTGAAAACCAGGCTCCCTCCATTGAAGCTGCCCGCGAAATGCTGCGCAAATGGGAGGCCCACGATCCGGAAATCCTGCAGTTGTGGAGTATGATGAATGGCTGGGTTTACGAAGGTTTTGATGCCACCTATAAGGCTATGGGTGTCGATTTTGATAAGATCTATTACGAATCGGAAACTTACCTGTTGGGAAAGGAAGAGGTCATCAGAGGTGTCCGTGAGGGAATATTCGAACAACGCAGTGACTCATCTGTTTGGGCCGATCTTACAGATGCAGGTTTGGACCAGAAACTTCTTTTAAGGAGCGATGGTACTTCTGTATACATTACCCAGGACATAGGCACTGCCAAAATGCGGTACGATGATTTTGCCATCGATAAGATGGTATATGTGGTGGGCAATGAACAGAACTACCATTTCCAGGTGTTATCGGTTCTTCTCGACAAGCTTGGCTACGCATGGGGAAAGGATCTTTTTCATTTCTCGTATGGTATGGTTGAGCTGCCTTCGGGCAAAATGAAATCACGTGAAGGTACTGTTGTCGATGCCGACGATTTGATTGAAGAGATGAAAGGCGTTGCCCGGAAAATGGGTGAGGAACTTGGAAAACTCGAAGGTCTTACCGAGGAGGAAGCATCTGAAACTTACCGTATGATTGCTTTAGGGGCACTTAAATATTACATTTTGAAGGTTGATCCTCGCAAAAATATGCTTTTCAATCCGGAGGAATCAATCGACTTCAATGGCAATACCGGTCCGTTCATACAATACACCCATGCACGGATTCGGTCTGTGCTGCGTAAAGCTTCTGATCTTAATCTTTCGTTCGACGGTGAGATTGATGCATCTTTGTCCCTTTCAGAAAAGGAGCGTACCCTGCTAAAGACCATCTCCAAATTTCCTGAAGTTGTTCACCAGGCAGCTGACTCATTTTCACCTGCGCTGGTTGCGAATTACTGTTATGAAATTACCAAGGAGTTCAACCAGTTTTATCATGAACACTCCATTTTGAATGAGCCTTCGGAAGCAATCAAACATTTCAGGCTAAAACTTTCAGCAGTAGTTGCAAAAATTTTGCGCACAGGTATGGGTTTGCTTGGGATAGAGATGCCAGAGAGGATGTAAACCTTCCTATCGCACATAGGCAATATTTACGGTTACAAAATAGTTCCGCGGCATTCCCGGATAATAATAGCGTGGGGCCCCAAAAGAGGGGGCATTAATCAAATGCATGGATGCATAACGCACATTCAAAAGATTATTGACACCTCCGGCCAATCGCCACTGCAAGGCAAGCAGATTGAAGGTTTTACCTATGCGAAGGTTGAAAAGTTGGTAGGGATCAGAAAAGAGCGTATTTGCATCGTTTAGAGGCAAACCGGAGTTATACCTTACTCCCAGCGATCCATTCCATCCTTTGCGATGGTTGGCTTCCAAGCCCCCGTTAATAATGGCATTGGGTACGCCGGTTAAGGCATTGCCGGAGTAGTCATTTTCGAGATCAATAAATTCCTCAAAGCGATACCTTGCTACAGTGCCATTGCCATAAAGCTGGAAGTGTGCTGAATTTCCGATGTTCCCATTATAGCGGAAATCGAATTCCAATCCCATGTGCGATGTTTTTCCTGCATTAACACCCACAAATGCATCCTCTCCTGTTCGGCGAGCCACAAGCAGATTTCTTATGAGCATCCGGTAGAGCGAGATGTCGTAATAGACCTTTTCTTCTAGAATCCTACCCCGCGACCCCAGTTCAAAATTCCATCCGGTTTCAGGAACAATATCTGTGTTTACCTGACCGTCGGGTTGCAAGGTCTCTTGCAGGGTTGGTGGAGAAAAGCCATGACTAGCCACCATATAGATTGCTTTTCCGGGTAGTCCCTGGAAATTAATTCCCAGCCGCGGTGAAGTCAGAACCGGAAATCTGCGGACGCCGGAGGCATCGCCGTCGGTGGTAAATTTATCGGTATAATCATACCGGGTGTAGTTGAGGTTTAACCCCGGCTCAATAATCCAATAACTGTCGAGTCTCCAGTTTGCCAGAATAAAATAGTTGATGTTGGTCCTGATTTCTCTGTTCTCGCTCAGCAAATTTACTGGCTCCGCGCGTTGATTCCGGAAAGTCGACCAGTTGTAAATTTCGTAAATAGATTCAATGCCGGTCTGAAAACGCAATTTCTCGGTCTCAACTACATAGCGGTAGCGACCTCCGGTTGTGAGGGTATTTTCACTCAACAGATTGAAAGGTCTGAGCTCGAGGTTGGTACTATGGGCGAGGAAGGTAGTCGACGACAGGTATTTATTTTCGTTCAGTTGTCGTCGTAAAGATATTGCTCCCCGTAATTTTCGCACATCTTCGTTGCCCCGCACTGCAGCCCAGTTGGCTGCTGCCTTCTCAGGCGAATTGATGTATGTGTTGAGGTCTATTGAACTTGGAATATAGGCCTTTAAATCCACCATCTCGAAAAGGGCAAATAGGGTAGTAGACTCCCCAATTTCAAAGCGATTGAAACTGAATAGATTACTGCGGTTGTATTGATTGTTTTCGCGGTAGCCATCGCTGTATAAAAAATCGGTAAGCAGCAGGTGTGACCTTTCAGGCTGATTTATTTGCAGCGAAATTCCCTCTTTATGGGTTCCATAAGACCCCGACATAAAATGGGTCTGTACTTTGAAGGCCTCTGTTCCCGGAGAGGTTTTTAACAGGATGCCACCTCCCAGTCCGGAGCCATAAACCCCCGAGGTGGGTCCACGCACTACCTCTACCTGTGAAATTGCCAGCAGACTGATGTCTTCGATCGAAGTCTCTCCATCACCCGAGGTCAGAGGGATATCGTCGAGATAAGCCTTTATTTTGGTGGTGCCGTAAGGAGTTCTGCTTCCAATGCCCCTAATGGTTATACGATTGGTGTTGAGGCTCCCGGAGTGCATGAAAACCCCCGGAATCTGATTTAGCGAGGGTTCAAGAGCAACAGAGGATTGACGGTTGATCTGGCTTCCTGTTAAGATACCGGTAGCACCGGTGGCGTCAAGCAACCTGCTTTCGATACGGTAAGCCGATATGTTCACTGTTTCGATGCGCTGATCCTGAAGATAGAGCCTTATTTGCAGGGAATCGTTGCCCGAAATCTCAATGCTTGCCGGCTGATAAAACGAGGCAGTTATCAAAAGTTCATTTTCCTCATACGGTATGATAATAGAAAATTCCCCCTTAAGATTGCTGTATGCCGTCTGAGATTGGCTTGCTATGCGCGCATATGCAATGGGATTATTGGTTTGTGCATCATATACGATTCCAGTCAGAGCTTGCTGAGCTGCCAGAATTTGGGAGTAAGTGAGCATCAGAAGAAATAGAAGGCTACGCATAGTTTTTTATTTTGATGAAGTCATGGAGCAATACCCATCGGCATATCGCTGGCAATATGCAAATTCTTTTATAAACAGAAAAGGAGGCTGCTTCGTTCATTGGATGAAAGGGAGAATACACGATGTTTGCAATGGATGGTCATCCGATTTGACCCACAAACATGCTTTTCCAGAGAAATCCAATATGAAGGGTAGCAGCCTCCTTTAGATAAAAGGTGGTCGATTCAGCTTTTATACCACATAGGTCGATGAAGCAGTCTCTCCACCTCGTCCGGTCCAATTGGTGTGGAAGAACTCACCGCGCGGCCTGTCGGTTCTTTCATACATGTGCGCCCCGAAATAGTCGCGTTGTGCCTGTAACAGGTTGGCTGGAAGTCGTTCGCTACGGAATCCATCGAAATAGCATAGTGCCGAGGTGAGTGCCGGAACGGGAATTCCATTGGTAAGTGCAGTAGCACATACCCTGCGCCATCCCTCCTGAGCAGCTTCGACCTTCTCTTTAAAGAACGGATCGAGCAGCAGATTAGGCAATTCGGGGTTGTTCTCGAATGCTTTTTTAATATCACCCAAAAAGGCACTGCGTATAATACAGCCTCCTCTCCACATGAGGGCAATTCCGCCATAATTTAGGTTCCACTTATACTCTTTGGCTGCTTCCATCATTAAGTTGTATCCCTGGGCGTAGGAGATGATTTTGGCACCATACAATGCCATCTTCAAATCGTCGATAAACTGCTGTTTGTTGCCTTTAAAACTGGCTTCGGGGCCCTTAAGTGCTTTGGAAGCTTCGACCCGCAAATCTTTCTGCGCCGATAGGCACCTCGAAAATACCGATTCCCCAATCAAAGTTAATGGGATACCCAGATCGAGCGCAGCAACGCCTGTCCATTTGCCAGTACCTTTCTGACCTGCAGTATCGAGTATTTTTTCAACCAACGGAGAACCATCTTCGTCTTTGAAAGCCAAAATATCGCGGGTGATTTCGATCAGATAGGAGTCGAGTTCTTCGTTGTTCCACTTTTTGAAAATCTCGTGTTGTTCAAAAGCATCCATCCCAAGAAGATCCTTCATAAGGTGGTATGCTTCATTGATGATCTGCATGTCTCCGTACTCAATTCCATTGTGTACCATTTTTACAAAGTGACCGGCTCCATCTTCACCTACCCAGTCGCAGCATGCTTCGCCGTTTTCTACTTTTGCGGCAATGTCCTGAAAAATAGACTTAACATGTGGCCAGGCTTCTGGCGAACCTCCTGGCATTATCGAGGGACCCAGCAGCGCACCTTCTTCGCCTCCCGAGACTCCGGTTCCGATAAACAACATACCTTTGCTCTCTACATATTTTGTGCGGCGAACTGAATCAGGAAAATGAGAGTTACCGCCATCAATGATAATATCGCCAGGTTCAAGGTGCGGTATCAGTAGGTCAATAAAATCATCGACAGGTTTTCCTGCTTTAACCAGCATCATTACCTTCCGCGGACGCTCGAGCGAGGCTGCCAGTTCCTCAATACTCTTGGCGCCAATAAAGTTTTTTCCGGCTCCCCTTCCCTGGATAAAGTCGTCGACTTTCTGAACGGTTCGGTTGTATACGGCTACCGTATAACCTTTACTCTCCATGTTTAAAACCAGATTTTCACCCATAACGGCTAATCCGATCAATCCGATGTCTGCTAATTTTTTCATGTTTTGTATCGCTTTGTTTGAACTAAATTTTCTGTAATTAATTGGACTGTATATTAAAACCCATTGCAGATAGTTTTTCCATCACCATGGCTGGAACCTCTTTACAAACAAGAGTGTAGGCTCTAAATTCACGTCTTACCGGATATTCACCCCTAAGGTGTTCAAAAAGATGCGGGTTGTCTCTCAGCGCGTCGCTGTCTGATTCAATATCATAGGTATGCAGAATGGCCTCCGCAATAATCGATTCCTCGTCGCGACGGCTGCCGTTAAGGTGAATGTTGGGTTCAGCGGGTAATTCTACACCTGGAGGAGACCATTCATCGATGCCCAAATTAAAGAAACGGCTTAGAGACCTGACGCTCATTTCAGTTCCGTTGGCTTTACCATCTCTAGAATAGCCCGCTATATGCGGAGTTGCCAAATAGGCACTTTGCATAAGCTCCGTATCAATTTCGGGCTCGTTCTCCCAGCAGTCGGCAATGTAGTCGCCCAGCGTTCTGTTGGCCAATGCCACCTTAATGGCATCGCTATCAGACACTTCGCCACGACAGGTATTTATCAGCAACTGTTTGCCTGCGAAGGTGTTCAGGAATTCTGTTCCTGCCAAATGAAAAGTGGAATCCTCGCCCGACCGGTTTAGTGGAACATGCAAGGTTACTATATCTGCCTTTTGAAGAATCGTTTCGAGGGATACGAATGCCCCGGAACCCTCTTTTCGCGCACGGGGGGGGTCGTTAAGCAGCACTCTCATTCCCAAATGATTGCAAAAATTTGCCACTTTTGTTCCAACGTTGCCTACTCCAACAATGCCGATGGTTTTGTCGCGCAGCTTCTCCCGTTTTTCCAAACCCCAGGTCAGCAGCGCTGCGGCAACATACTGCTCAACACTTCCGGCATTGCAGCCAGGAGCATTGGTCCATGCTATTTGATTATCATCGGAATAGTGCGTGTCGATATGGTCGTATCCAATGGTTGCCGTAGCAATAAACTTAACTTTCGAACCTGCCAGTAACTTCTCGTTGCAAAGGGTTCGGGTGCGCACAATAAGTGCATCGGCATCTTTTATCAGCTCAGGGGTAAATTTGCTTCCTTGGTAATACACAACTTCGCAATAGGGTTCCAGTGCACCTTTAATGTATGGAATTTTATCGTCGATAACTACTTTCATATTCCTGCTCTGTAGGGATTAAACTCCCTGAATTTACAAGCTAACCCGGCAACTGCCTTTGTTCCTGCCCGAATCTCTGTTGCGATTTCGATAGTATCCCTTCACCAACTCTTCTAAAACAGCCGAGGTTCTGGCAGCGCTCTCTCCTGTACTCCAGCAGGTGGCAGAACTATTGCCCTGCAAGTCTGCGACTACCTGTCGTATCAGGTTAAATTGGATGTTTTCGTGATTCTGAAATCTGTATTTATGCACCCCTTCCTGGTTGTGCATGGTTACCTCTCCGTGGGTAAAAGATGGAATGGTAATATAACCTTGGGTGCCTGTAATTTTAATGATGTCTGTAACGGCCGGTTTGGGAGCAACAAAGCACCATGATCCCGTTCCAACAACTCCGTTCTCGAAACTGAATGTCGCGGAAACAGTATCTTCTGCCGGGTATAATCCAGCCTGATTTACGGCAATACCTTTTGCTTCAACCACTGGTCCAAACAAAAAATCGAGGTAGTCCAACTGGTGCGATGCAAGATCGAAGAGATATCCGCCTCCGGCGATATCCGGATTCACGTGCCAGCTGTTTGTATCCGGTTGACGATCGCTTTCGCGCGCCTCGCGGTGCAGAACCACCTCTACCAGCAATGGAGTACCTATCTGCCCGGTATCGATGAGTTCCTTTACCTTCACGAAGGCTGGCAACGCTCTTCTATAATAGGCAACATAGAGTGGTTGTCCGGTTTCTTGCGAGGCCTTTAACATCTTACGGCAATCTTCGTACTTCAAAGCCATTGGTTTCTCAACATAGACCGGTTTTCCGGCCTTCATGGCCTTGATCGCATAATCGGCGTGCATATTGGGAGGAGTAGCAATGTACACTGCATTCACCTCGTGGCTGGAAATCAATTCATCGGCATCGGCGAACCACGCGGGAATTCCGTGTCTCTGCGCATAATCCTGAGCCAGATGCGCAGTTCGGCGCATAACAGCTACCAATGATGATCCGGGAATCTTATTAAATGCCGGACCACTTTTTAATTCGGTAACATTTCCTGCACCAATCATTCCCCACCTGATTTCGCGACGTGCTGCGGCAATTGTCATATCTTACTGACTGGTTTGTTGTTGGTCAATACTCGAAGCGCTCACGGTAAGCCCATAATCCCAAAGCAGGGTTTGATATATAGAAAATCTCCTCACCGTTGGGTAAGGTATTGAATCCCTCCTTGAGGTAATCGGGCGGATAGCTGGCTACCATTGCATCGTAATCTGCCCATTGAAAGCCAACACTCACAATCTCCTCTTTGGTGAGGTTGCCGGGTTTCTTACCTGGGCAATAGGTTACTGAAAAGCGCCCCTCCGACGACCCATGAATCAGATGGGCAGCAGCACCAAGGTTGTTGCGCAGTTCTTCATTCTCTTCGGTAGCTTTAAGGGTAGCCGGAGTTCCAAAATAGCCGTACTTTCTTATCAACCTGTCGATCTCTTTGTCTTCGCCAAACTCTTTTAGTGCCGGTGCCAGAACTATCAGCTCGCCTCCATCTGCAATGGCCATTCTGGTGCGGTAGATCGATTTGTTGCCCAGCCAGGTACTTTTAAACTCAGTAGGATCGAGCCAAACTACCACTTTTTTAAGGGGTTTGTCGACCATTTCGAAATTCACCTGAAGGGACAGCCGTGCGGCTTTGTCGAATACTTCGAAATCGTCGCCAACAAACAGACCGTAGGTTTGCAGTTTACCGTCGGAGTTTACCCCAACCACCGTTTGTATATAGACAATTGGCATATGTGCCGAAAAATTCTCGGAGGCATAATTGAAAACCTTACGAACAGGAGTATCGGCCCTTCCCATCATCTTTTCCATACCATAAGCCGCTCCTATAAAATGGCTTTTATTAATGCCTTCGGCACCTCCGGTACCTACAAAAATATTTTTGTTATAGTTGGCCATGCCAACCACTTCGTGTGGTACAACCTGTCCGACCGACAATATTAAATCGAATTCACCATCGATGAGCAATTTGTTTACCTGAGCTGGCCATGAGTAGTTTACAGCACCTTCCGAAACTTTGTGTATAAAGTCTGCCGGAACCTCTCCTAAAGTTACAACATCGTTGCGCCAGTCGTGATCGCGAAAGAGACTCCGGGGTGTTTTCCCAAACATATGCGCAATCTGTTCATCCGTCATGGGAGTATGCGTCCCCAAAGCAGGAAGAATATCGGTGAGTCGTTCACCATAATACTCCCAGGTATATTCAGTAATCTCACCGGCTCTGCTTGGGAACCGGGTATAATCGGGAGGAATTACCAGAACTTTTTTTCTGTTGCCCATTTTGCGGAGGGCCTCCTGAACACCTTTTTTGAGCGTTTCGGCAGAGATGTTGTGCTGCGGCGATCCGTTTTCGTAATAGATCATACTATGGTTGATTGTTTGATAACAGTTAATTTAACGTTTTACGCGGGCGTTGCCTTTCCATATACTCCAAACCATCTCTTCATCGGCCGGCTGAGCATAGTCAGTGAGAAATGTGGTTGCCAATGCCCCGGTTGCCCATCCAAACTGAATCCATTTTTCGGGCTGCCATTTTTTAAGGATACCATAGAGAAGCCCCCCGACGAATCCGTCGCCACCACCTATTCTGTCGAGTACATTTATTCTTCTCAGATCTATGGAGTGCCAGTTGTCGCCTTCGAGCATAATCGCTCCCCAGAGGTGTTCGTTTGCGCTTACCACCTGCCTGAGGGTTGTGGCATAAACCGAGGCGTTGGGGAACCTCTCCTTCACCCGGCCAATCATCTCTTTAAAGCCATCCATTTCTGAACCAATGCTATGTCCTCCGGCTTCAGGTCCTTGGATACCTAAGCAAAGCTGAAAATCCTCCTCGTTCCCAATCAATATGTCGGATACCGACGCAATTTCGGTAAAAATCGCCCTCAGTTCCTGTTCTCTCCCTTCCCAAAAAGTGGCACGGTAATTAAGATCGAACGATATACGAGTGCCATGTTTTTTTGCAAAACGGGCAATCTGAAGGCAAAATTCACTGGTCTCAGGCGAGAGAGCCCCAATCAGACCCGACAGGTGAACAATCTGAACCCCTTCTTCGCCAAAAATTCTTTCCAGGTCGAAATCCTTAACGTTGAGTGTTCTGCCAACTTCCCCAGCACGGTCGTTTTGAACCCGGGGTCCCCTTGTGCCGAAGCCACTGTCGGCAATATTGAACTGATGTCTGTAGCCCCATGGATTTTCCTGCGAAACCTCGGGTCCTTCAAACTCCATGTTGCGGCTGCGCAAATTCGATTTTATAAATTGGGCAATCGGACTATCCTTCACAAAGGTGGTTAGAACCTTTACCGGTAATCCGAGGTAAGAGGAGATACTGGCAACATTGGTTTCGGCGCTGGTGGCCTGCATCTCGAAAAGATGACTGCTGTGCACAGGTTGACCGTTAACAGGAGTGAGTCTCACACCCATGCTGGTTGGTACCAACAGGGAATATTTATACCTATTTTTTAAATCAATGCTCATGGTGTAAAAGTCTTATCAGGTTATACTTGAATTATCCATTTCCGCGCCGGTGATTCGATCTCTGTGTCGCGTTCCAATACTTGAGTTTTTTGAATAAGGGATTTATTTTAATCGGGTTATACTCCCCCAAATGCACTGTAGCCTCCATCGACAGGTATAATTATGCCAGTGATAAAGGCAGATATATCGGAGAGAAGAAAGAGCGTTGCTCCCTGCAGGTCGTCGGGTTCACCAAATTTACCCATAGGGGTGTTGTTAACAATTTTCTGACCTCGGGCAGAGTATCCCCCCGTCTTTTCGTCGGTGACCAGAAACCGGTTTTGTTGGGTTATAAAAAATCCCGGCGCAATAGCATTTACCCTAATCCCAACCTTTGCCAGGTGAACGGCCAGCCACTCGGTAAAATTGTTTATCGATGCTTTGGCAGCCGAATAGGCCGGAATCTTGGTAAGCGGTTTATAAGAGTTCATCGAAGAGATATTGAGCACAACCCCTTTTCGCAATTTTAGCATGTCGGTGGTAAATACCATGGTAGGGAGTATGGTGCCTTTAAAGTTTAGTGCAAAAACTTTGTCGAACCCTTCGATTTCAAGACCGTAAAAAGTATCCTGCAGTTGATCGAGGTCTTTCTCTTCCATCTGCTCAATTTTGGTGGTTGCCTGCGGGCTGTTTCCCCCGGCCCCATTGACCAGAATGTTGATTTCGCCCAGTTTTTGGTTTATTTCAGTTTTTGCTCTTTCGAGCGACGACCGGTCGAGAACATTGGCCTCGACCCCTATTATAGTGGCTCCTGTTTCTGCAGAAATCTCACCGGCCAAAGACTCGGCAACTTCTTTATTGATATCAGCAATGGCAATCTTAAGACCCGCGGCTGCCATAGCTCTGACCAATGAAGCGCCGAGTACACCCGCACCGCCTGTTATTACAGCTACTTTTCCGTTTAGGTCGTCAAATGATAAAGGTTTCATAGTTTGGTTAATTAAATTCCTTGTAAAAATCTAAATTCTCTTTGGTAATAATATCGATGGATGTATAGTTGATCTGACCTACTTCATTCTTTAGGGTTATATGCTGAAAAAGTTTGTTGATGGCTTTATACCCCTGTTCTTCAGGTCTCTGGCAGATCAAAAAATTGATGGTATCGCGTTTAAGAAAATCCCGGTTCGATTCGATTAAGTCGTGGCCAATGAGCCTGATATTCTCAATTTTGAACTTTTCTAACAGTGCGGCAACCTGAAAACTCTTTGAATTGGTAACATATATGCCCGAAATACCATTTGTTGTAAGATTCTTCAGAAAGTTGCCTTCCCAGTCTTTTTCTTCAGCGGGGTTAAATTCCAATGCTTTCACATT
>DIUI01000125.1 GCA_002428215.1 Prolixibacteraceae bacterium UBA6162 | reverse complement strand
TACGTCGATCTGTTTCAGAGTTTGGGAGGGTCGATGGTAATGCTTGCTAAAGGAAACCGAAGCAAGGCAGTTACTGATGCCTGCCAGAAGTATGGTGGATTTTACCTGGGGTCGATTGGTGGTCCTGCGGCTGTGCTCGCCCAGGATAGTATAAAGTCGGTCGAGGTAGTCGATTTCGAAGAGCTTGGGATGGAGGCTGTTCGTAAAATAAGAGTCGAAAATTTCCCGGCATTTATTATCGTTGACGACAAAGGCAACGACTTCTTTAAACAGCTGTAATAATTCTGACTCTCCTTCTTTTACAACCAACTGCCCAGATCTAAGAACGCATTGATTTGTGCCGGGCATTCCTTATAGGGTTAGGTTTTGTCCAACTAAACCCTACTGCAAATTTTGCAAAATCCGGATTTTTTGGAAAAAGTTCTTATTTATGCAGGCCGCACTCTTTTCCTGAGTTTTGTTCCCACCACCAGCGTCCGGCTCTAAAATCTTCGCCGGGTTGTATGGCACGGGTGCATGGTTCGCAGCCTATGCTAACAAAACCGCGGTCATGTAGTGCATTATACGGAACCTGATGGTCGTGAACATATTTTATAACCTCTTCGAGCCCCCACTCCAAAAGAGGATTGTACTTTATGGTTTGGTTGGCCTCGTCCCACATGAAGTAGTCGAGTCCGCTGCGAACGGCCGACTGACTTGCACGCAATCCGGTAATCCAGCATTCTACTCCCTTTAGTGCCCGTTGCAGAGGTTTTACCTTTCTTATGTGACAACACATTTTGCGGTCTTCAAGACTATTGTAAAAACTGAGGGGGCCTTTCTCCCTGAGAAGCTGCTCAACGTCTTCCGATTCCGGGAAATAGGGAACAATCGCACTTCCATATTTTTCATTGGTACGTTGCCAGACTTTATAGGTCTCTTCGAACATTCTGCCGGTATCGAGGGTTACGACCCGGATGTCAAGCTGCTGGTTGAAAATCATGTCGCTGATAACCTGGTCCTCATATCCAAAACTGGTGGTAAAGAGTGCCGTGCCTGAAAATTTGGCGTCTACCTCTTTTAAAACCTCCTGCGGTGTTGCCCTGGATGCCATTTCATTGAGTTCAGCAATAATCGAATGGGTTTTCATATTTCAATTTTGAAGTGGTTGATTGTTGGTGAAATCACAGAAGCTACTATTCCACATAGAGCACCAGCCCTTTCAGGTACTCGCCTTCGGGATGAAAGATGTTAACCGGATGGTCTGCTGGTTGACTCATCTGATGCAGAATACTAATCTTTCGCCCTGCCTGAATGGCTGCAGTAAGGATGGTGTCGCGGAAAGCATCGCGGGAAACTATCTGCGAGCAGGAGAAAGTGAAAAGCAATCCTCCCTTTTCTATTTTTTGTAAAGCCCGCAAATTTATTCTTCGATACCCGTTAAGGGCTTGTGAAAGCGCATCGCGGTGCTTGGCGAAGGCCGGTGGATCTAAGATAATTAGGTCGTAATCATTTTGCATCTCCTTGATAAAGGAGCTTACATCTTTGGTAAATGCTTCATGCAGGTCAGAATGGGGAAAATTGAGCTCAATATTCTGTCGGGTAAGCTCCATAGCCGATGCCGATGAATCGACCGAGTGAACCAACCGGGCACCTCCCCGCAAGGCAGCAAATGAGAAACCGCCCGTATAACAAAATAAATTGAGAACTTTTCGGCCATGGGCCATTTGCTCCACCAGATGTCGATTCTCACGCTGATCGATGAAGAAACCTGTTTTTTGTCCGTTGGCAAAATCAACATTAAAGCGAAGCCCATACTCCATAACCTCGCGTACAACAGGAGCCGATCCTAACAGAAAGCCGTCCTCTGGATTCAGATTGGCCTTGAAAGGTACCGTTTTTGCACTTTTATCGTACACGGCAACGATTTTGTTGCCCAAAACCTGTTGAATGGCATTGGCGATTTCATGTCTGTTACGGTACATTCCCACGGAATGTGCTTGCAGAACAGCAACATCACTATAGATGTCAACCACCAGGCCGGGCATACCATCGCCTTCGGCATGTATGAGTCTGAAAACATTGGTGTCTGCCTGAACAGAAAGTACTGTTTTAGACCGGATTTGCCATGCGGCCGATATTTTACTAAACCAGAATTCTTCAGTAATTTCCTCCTCCTGAAATGCAAATATTCTGATGGCAATGGAGCCAATCTGATAATGCCCAATACCCAGGAACTGCCCTGATGCAGCATTTACTGAAACAATGTCACCTTCTTCGAGACCTGAAGGCAACTCCCTGATGGCTCCTGAAAAAACCCATGGATGAAACCTAAGCGGAGATTGCTCCTTTCCCGGTTTAAGTATTATTTTGGGGTAATTGGTCATTTTGTATTTTCTACAATTTGCTGATAAATTTCGAGCGAGACCCATGCATCTGTAGCAGCATAAGTCAATTGCTGTGGGGTAAGGTCGCTCGACTCCCAGTTGGAGAGCTGTTGCGACTTGGAGATTCTGAATCCACACGCAATTGCACACAGTTTTTTGAGACTGAGATTCTGAATCCCCAGCTTTCGGGCATAATCCTGCAGTTCAATAAATCCAGTTGGAACGAAGGGGCGTAGGGTTTGCAGTGCCTTAATGTCGTCGCGTATGGCTACTCCCGGAAATTTGATTTCCGGAGCAGTAAAAAGTTCCATAATGTCTGAGGGCAGTCCCACCTTCTGGGTTCTGAATAGGTAGGCCCTTTCATGAGTGGCCAGCTGCAATAGTGCTATTTTGTGGTTCTGTCCTTTTTTAAAGGCAGGCTTAGTTTCGGTATCGAATCCGATAACCCTGAAATTGCTTAAATAGGCTGCTGCTTGTCGAGCCATTTTCAGGTTGTCGACAACTACAATATCACCTTCAAAATGCCTAAGGGGCAACTGAACGAACTCTTCTGTGGTTATACTCTCCTTAAACATAACAGCTATTCGGAGGAGTGATTAAAAAAACGATCAACCCATTTGCCTGAAGGCAGGTCATCATCGCCGGGAGTCTTTAAATTGATGGGTTTTTCTGTCCAGTCGGTATCCGAAAAAGAAAGCTGATGCAGGGCTCTTAAAACATTGACAAGTCGCTGGCCCCAGACAGTTCGGAACTGAAAACTGCACTCCGCAAGGGCGTCGTTCATTACCTCTTCATTGCCAAAATTGTAGGCCATTATAAAATCTTTGATATCCTGATAGATGTCGAGGAGATTTTCTGAAATGCTCGCAGTTACTGATTCTGTGCCAAACTGAATTTCGGGATCGAAAATTTCATGGTACAGGTCGTGTTCTCCCAGTTTGTTTAACCACTTCTGCTGTAATAGATTATAGTCTAATTCGCTCACATATTTTTCGAGTGAATCGTCGAGAACCGTTTCCAGTTCTGGCAGCAGCGACGCTTTAAAATATAAGAGTGACAATAGTTTCCGGCCCACGTCAATCAATTTTGGCGTTGCGTGGTCCTGTACCGTTTCGATAAGCTGACAAAATTCGTTGGCTACGGCAACAAACTCAACAACTGGTTGTGAATAGACGATATCGTTCGACTGGCTCATAACTTTGAGAAGTATTAAGGGGCAAAAGTAGCAAAAAAGCGGGCGGGAAAGCGATCTTCTGCTTATAATTCAGGCATTGCAGGGGGTGAGTTGTTCCATTCAAGCATCTGGTCCACCCTAACAGTAACCAATTGGTTGTCGATGAGCCAACGCAGAATTTCACGTTTGGTTTCATGGGCATCACCCAATTGCAGAAGCAATTTGTCGAGTGGGAGAGGGTCTGCAAGCATCTGCCTGATCGAATTGGTAATCTCTTCAAAGTCGTAACGGCTCAAACCCAATTGATTTTGTTCCAGGCATACATCGCACTGCCCACAGCGCGTAGAGCTTTTTTCTCCAAAATAGGCGAGCAATTGCTGAGATCTGCAAACCAAACGCTCCGAAGCGTAATGTATAACGGCCTCAACTCTGGCATTGTAATCCTGTTTTCTTTCGGTGTAGTTTTCGTGGGTAAAAGTGATTCTTTCCGGAGCGAGGCGTTCCTTGCTGTAGGTAATGTAAGGGCTTCTTTTCCGGGGTATATAATCGATGATTTTATCGGACTTAAGTCGTTTTAAAAAATCGCTGATTACTTCGGGCGTTGTTTGTGCTCTTTGTGCCAGCAAAGATTCGTCGATCCCTACATAACCTGTAAAAAGTCCGGTATAGGAGCGAAGGAGTAATTTCGCAAAATTGTCGAGTTGATAGTTGGCAACCTGGTATTTATACAAATCATCGCGGTTAACCGAAAAGTAAACCCTTGAAGGTGTTTCTATCTCCTCGGTGAATTCGATATATCCCTGTCGCTCGAGCAGTCGAAGGGCATGGAAAAGCTGGGCAGGCTGAAATCGATAGGTTTCGGCGAAAAGCCCTAACGGAAAATCAAATACCTGATGTTTGCCAAATCCGACAGCTATCTGCAGGAAGTTGCCAAGCGCGTCGTATACCTTTCTGATAAAGTCGATGGTTGGAAATTGTACCGATATTTGCTTTTTGAGCTTTAGTTTATCAGCATTGTTGTACAAAAGTACCGCAGCCGCTTTTTTACCATCGCGACCTGCTCTTCCTGCTTCCTGAAAGTAGGCTTCGAGCGAATCAGGCGGGTCGGTATGCACAACAAATCTTACATCCGGCTTGTCGATGCCCATTCCAAAGGCATTGGTAGCTACGATTACACGGGTTGTTCCGCTTTTCCAGGCATCCTGTTTTTTGCTTCTTAGGTCGCTGCTTAACCCCGCATGGTAGTAATCTGCCGATATATTGTTCTTTACGAGCAACTCCTTTATTTCGCGCGTGGCTTTCCGGTTTCGAACGTATACTATACCACTTCCTTTGGCCTTGAGAATGGTTTGAACGAGATAGCCCAGCTTGTCCTCTTTATTGCGGACCATATAAGTGAGATTTGCCCTGGTAAACGAAACCGACAAGACATTGCCCGACGCAAAGCCAAGCTTCTCCTGAATATCTACAACCACCCTGGGTGTAGCAGTTGCAGTAAGGGCTAAAACGGGTAATTGCGGAAATAGTTTTCTTATTTCAGAAATCCTAAGGTAGCTGGGTCTGAAGTCATAACCCCATTGGGAAATACAGTGCGCTTCGTCTACTGTAATAAGGTTTACGGGCATCATTCTAAGCCTTTCCTGAAAGATAGACGAAGTAAGCCGTTCGGGCGAAACATAAAGAAATTTGTAGTTGCCCCATACTGCATTATCGAGGCTTACCTTAATTTCGCCCGAAGTCATTCCGCTGTGCAGGCTAATGGCCTTTATCCCTTTGCTGTTCAGGTTTTCTACCTGATCTTTCATCAGGGCAATGAGCGGTGTAATCACGAGGCATATGCCCGGGACGGATAAACTATATACCTGGAAGATTACTGACTTCCCCCCGCCGGTGGGTAGCAGGCCCAGGGTATCCTTACCTTTAGCAATCGATTCAATGATGTCGAGCTGAAGAGGTCTGAAGGCTGAATAGCCCCAATGATCGAATAATATTTTTTCGTATAAATTCACTCTACACAAAGTAAATAAATGACATCGGTATTAACAATTTTTAATCGGTTTCAAAAAGTGTTGAGACAAAATAAGTAGCGAAGGTTGGATTAAAAATTTGTAGTTTTGCGGATTGTAAAATTAAATCCTGCCATCGATGTCATTTTTATCGGAAAAAGTTGTTAACGAAGGTCTTACCTTCGATGATGTACTTCTCATACCGGCTTACTCAGAGGTTTTGCCACGTGAAGTATCATTGCAATCGCGCTTTTCGCGCAACATTGTTCTCAATACGCCTGTGGTTTCCGCTGCTATGGATACCGTAACTGAGTACAAACTTGCGATAGCAATTGCGCGTGAGGGAGGTATTGGGGTGATCCATAAAAATATGGAAATTGATGAACAGGCCCGGCAGGTAATTAGTGTCAAAAGGGCCGAGAATGGAATGATTTACGATCCTATTACCATTGGAAGAGATAAAAAGGTGGCCGATGCCCTCTATCTTATGTCGAATTTTAAGATTGGAGGGATTCCTGTAGTCGATGCCAGCGGTTTTTTGGTGGGCATTGTTACCAACAGAGATCTCAGGTTTGAAAAAAATATGGAGCGGCCTATTGAGGAGATTATGACCCGTGAGAATCTGGTTACAACAACCGAATCGACCAATTTGGAAAAGGCAGCCGAAATACTCCAAAGTTATAAGATTGAGAAGTTGCCCGTCATAGACAAGAATGGCAAGCTCATTGGTTTGGTAACCTACAAAGATATTACCAAGGCTAAGGATAAACCTCTTGCCTGCAAAGATGAGCGAGGCCGATTACGGGTAGCTGCAGCAGTAGGTATTGGTGGCGATTCCATGGAGCGTATTGAGGCTCTGGTAAAGGCCGGCGCCGATGCAATTGTTATCGATACTGCACATGGACATACCAAAGGAGTGGTTGATACGCTTAAGGCTGCCAAAAAAAGATTCCCGGATATGGAATTTGTAGTGGGCAATATTGCAACTGGTGAAGCAGCCATTGATTTGGTGAATGCCGGAGCCGATGCTGTGAAAGTTGGTATTGGACCCGGTTCTATATGTACTACCCGGGTAATTGCCGGGGTAGGTATGCCACAATTGTCTGCCATTTATGACGTAGCCCATGCTATCCGGGATACTGGGGTTCCTGTAATCGCCGATGGAGGAATTCGCTATTCAGGCGATATTGTTAAGGCTTTGGCTGCCGGTGCACATTCAATAATGGCAGGAAGTCTCTTTGCAGGAGTTGAGGAATCGCCGGGTGAAACCATACTTTTTCAGGGACGCAAATTCAAGGCATATCGTGGAATGGGGTCGGTCGAAGCAATGCAGCAAGGGTCAAAAGATCGCTATTTCCAGGATATGGAAGATGATATTAAAAAGCTTGTTCCGGAAGGAATTGCTGCCCGTGTGCCATTTAAAGGAAGCCTTTATGAGGTTTTATATCAGATGGTTGGTGGCCTCAGAGCGGGTATGGGGTATTGCGGGGCCCGGGATATCGCCGCATTGCAACAGGCTCGTTTTACCCGAATATCAAATGCCGGAGTTCAGGAGAGTCATCCACATGATGTGGCTATTACAAGGGAAGCTCCCAATTACAGTGTCCGTCAGGGATAAAATATTTTTACCACTCCATAATCCAATTTAAAATACATCGTTAGATAAGGCACGTATAAGCTATACCACAAGAATGATTAAAACCCTAATTTTTGCTCTCTGGATGTTACTTCTGGTATTGCCGGGATATACCCAGAGAAGTCCGGAGGTTCTGGCCACAATTGGTCCATTGAAGGTATATACAGAGGATTTTAAACTTGCCTACGAACGAAACAACGGAAACATCACCGATCTTTCAGAGCGCAAATCTCCTTCGGAATATCTTCAGCTCTATTTCAATTTTAAACTTAAAGTACTTGAGGCTCAATCCCTGGGTCTGGATACACTCTCCTCATTTCGTCGTGAATTGGCCGGATACCGTGCGGATCTGGCAGCACCTTATCTTACCGACCTCTCGTACGAGAATCAACTTGTAGAAGATACATACCGTAGATTATTGAACGATATTAATGCAAGTCACCTGCTCATTGCCCTACCGGAACAAGCCACGCCTGCCGACACCTTGAAAGCCTGGCTTGAAATTAACCGGATTGCAGATGAAATTGCTTCAGGGCTCGATTTTCCTGAGGCAGCCCGCAGATATTCGCAAGATCCTTCAGTAGCTGTCAATAGCGGCTCACTGGGTTGGTTTACTGCTTTTCAGATGGTGAGCCCGTTCGAGGATGCTGCCTACAACACGCCGGCAGGCAGAGTTTCATCGCCCATTAGAACGCGCTTTGGCTACCACCTTCTGAAGGTGAACGAAACCCGTGAGGCCATGGGCGAAATTAAGGTTGCCCACATTATGAAGCGTTTTCCTCCCGACATGAATTCTGCTCAAAAAGCATATATCCGCAGGCAAATCGATAGTTTGTACCTCTTGTCCACTGCAGGAGAGGATTTTTCGCGTCTCGCACGGGAGAACTCTGAAGACGATCGAAGTGCAGTAAATGGTGGTGAACTGCCTTATTTTGGACGGAGCATAATGATCCCTTCCTTCTCCGATCCGGCATTTGCACTGGCTTCCAACGGCGATATTTCTAAACCACTGGAGACAGAATATGGATTCCATATTTTGAAGCGGATCGATCTTAAGCCAATTCCTTCATTGGATGAAATACGGCCGGAACTTATAAACAGGATTAAAAGGGATCCCGAACGATTGGCTTCCGGGCGGTCAGGCTTTATTCAGCGATTAAAGCTTGAGAATGGTTATCAGGCGTTTCCCGAATCCCTGGAGAAAATCATCGAGCAGTTGATGGATTTGATGAAGCTACTAGGTAGCCAGGACGATTGGCGACAGCTGGAGCGGAAGTCACTCTTTTCGCTATCTGGCATCGTTTTTGATTCTCAGAGCTGGCTTAGCGATCTACTTGAAAGTCAGTCAGGAGACAGGTCATTGTCGGCCGATGATCTCCACAGGCATTACCGGAACTGGGAAGAGAGCCAGATACTTGCCAGAGAAGATGTACAACTTGAAGAGAAGTATCCATCCTTTCGGTCTTTGTATCAGGAATATCACGATGGAATTCTTCTCTTTGATGTAATGGAGAGGGTTTTATGGCAGCCTGCGGTAATCGATACATTGGGCTTGGAACGCTTTTACGAGAACAACAAAGCCCGCTATTTGTGGGACGAACGTTTTGAAGGTGTCGTTGTACAATGCACAAACAGAGAAATGAAAGACAGAGTCCTTGAGGCTCTCGATCAGGGAGTTCTGATCGAAAATCTGGAAAATGCACTTGGTTTGACTGCCGGGGATCTGGAAGTCGTTCGTGCAATCTGGCAAAGAGGCGACCATGCAGCGGTTGATTATGTGATTTGGAATGGAGCACTCCTGGAAGGTTGGAACGAAGCTACCGATCTGGTCTGGGGAACTCGTTTGCCTCCAATGCCAAAATCTCTGGACGAGGCAAGAGGCTTTCATCTGGCAGACTATCAGCAATCTCTCGAAGAGCAGTGGTTGCAAATGCTGCGAAGCAAATATCCTGTTGTTATAAACAAACGGGCACTTAGAAGGTTATAAAAACGATGCTGAAAGCTTTTGGATTCATTCTACTGGGGGTTGGGCTAACATTTAATGCCTGCCTGTTTGATCGCCCGGTCGACGGAACACCTTTGGCCAAGGTTGGCGATCAGGTACTATACCTGGCCGATCTTCAGAGCGTCCTCCCTTCGGGGCTTGGCTATGAGGATAGCGTTATGATGGCAGAAGATTACATCAGCAAATGGATTCGAAATGAGCTTTTGATTAAAAAGGCCGAAGAAAATTTGCCTTCTTCGCTCAAGGATTTCACCAAGGAGCTTAAAGACTATCGCAATTCGATGATTATATATCGCTACAAGATGGAATTGATGCTGCAGCGCCTCGATACGATTGTTGGAACCCGCGAATTGCAGACTTATTACAATGAGAACAAGGATAATTTTGTATTGAATAAAAGCATCGTTAAGGCTCTGTTTATTCAAATCCCCCTGGAAGTGTCAAGACCTGAACAGGTTAAGGTCTTTTGTGAGCAAATTAACGATGCCAACCTAGCCGAACTACGGGAATTTTGTTTACGCTACGCCGTGGTTTGCGATATTTATTCCGATGATTGGGTGGATCTGGAACCTTTTTTGCTGCGCTTGACCGACTGGACAGGCAGTGAAGACCGAAGTATATACCCAAATGCAATGATAGAGCACCGCGATCAGGATTTTTACTATCTTTTGCGGATAATTGACCATCAGCCAGCCAACTCGGTGGCGCCAATGGAATATGCCGAATCGCAAATAAAAAATATAATTGTAAATCGTCGCAGAATCGAATTCCTTAAAAAAGTGGAAGACGACGTCTATTTAGAGGGCGTGCGGAACAACAAGTTTAAATTGTATGAATATGAAGAGTCTAATGAAGATTAATAATCGGCTGATTGCTTTGGTGTGGTTGTTTGTTCTCGTAGCAAGCATTCCGGCAATCGGGCAAGACAAAGTTGTAGATCAGATTATTGCGGTAGTGGGCAACAATATTGTTCTTAAATCTGAGGTTGAGGAGATGTTTATTCAGCAGCAGGCGCAGGGGATTGTCACCGACGGTGATATGAAATGTGAGATACTGGAGTCATTTTTGGTTGACAAATTGCTGGTTGCAGAAGCGTTGCTCGATACCAACATTGTGGTTACCGACAACCAGATTAACCAGCAAATGGATGGACGCTTGCAGCAATTTATTGCCCATTTTGGTTCGGAGCGGGAGGTAGAAAATTACTTCAAAAAGTCGATTCCACAGTTGAAGGCTGAATTGCGCGACGTTATTCGAAATCAGCTGCTCAGCAATCAGATGCAGGGTAAGATTGTTGAGAATGTTACGGTTACCCCTTCCGAAGTGCGCTATTTTTACCGTCATCTTAAAGACGATGAAATTCCCTTTATTCCACCTCAGTTCGAATATCAGCAGATCACACTTGTTCCAGACATCGATATAGAAGAGGACAACCGTGTAAAAGCCCAATTGCGCGATTTAAAGCGTAGGGTGGAGGAAGGTTCCAGTTTTGCAACGCTTGCAGTGCTTTATTCTGAGGCTCCCGAGTCGCGCTTTGGTGGCGAAATAGGATATCTGGGAAGAGCTCAGCTCGACCCTGCATATGCTGCTGCAGCTTTTAACCTGCGCGACGATCGCGTATCAAACGTGGTGAAAAGTGACTTTGGATATCATATTATACAACTGATCGACCGTAAAGGAGAGCGGATCAATACACGGCATATCCTTATGCGTCCTAAAATTGCACCCGAAGCCTTGGAACATGCAAAACTGAGGCTCGATAGCCTTTCAAATATAATACGAAGGGCTGAAATCACTTTTGAGCAGTCAGCAATGATGTTCTCCCAGGATAAAAGTACACGCAACAATGGAGGATTGGTGCTAAATCCCCAGAACCTTTCTTCAAGGTTTAGCTTAGGGGAACTTGATCCCGACATCAGCAAGATAATCACCTCTATGAACATCAATGAGATTTCGGAACCTTTTCAAACCATTGATCCTGCTACCCGCCAAACTGTCTATAAAGTTATTCGGTTAATCAATAAAACCAATGGTCATAAGGCAAACCTGCAATCAGATTATCAGTTGCTTGCCGAAATGTACCTGAACAAGAAAAAGCAAGAGGTATTGGAGGCGTGGATCGCAAAACGCCAGGCTGGAACCTATATCCGAATCGATAATACCTATGCAAACTGTAATTACCAGTTCCAAAACTGGATTAAGTAACTGAATAGACAATTTTTAATGACGCTGCAAAATTACCGCGACGATGTTGAGGCGCTCGACGCCCTGAAAGAGAAGTATGAGCTGCTGCTTAAGGAGATTACCCGGGTTATATATGGTCAGGATCAGGTGGTTACTCAAGTATTGAATACCTTGTTTAGCCGGGGTCATTGCCTGTTGATTGGGGTGCCTGGGTTGGCCAAAACACTTATGGTTACTACTATTTCTAAAGTGCTTGGGCTCAGGTATAACCGAATTCAGTTTACGCCAGACCTAATGCCTTCCGATATTATCGGCACTGAAATTCTTGACCGCGACCGGCAATTTAAATTTGTTCAGGGTCCTATTTTTGCCAATATTCTGCTGGCAGATGAGATAAACCGGACCCCGCCAAAAACCCAATCGGCCCTGCTCGAAGCAATGCAGGAGCGGGCTATAACCGCTGCCGGCCAGCATTTTGAACTCGAATCGCCTTTTTTTGTACTAGCTACCCAAAATCCGATTGAACAAGAGGGTACTTACCCTCTGCCAGAAGCACAGCTCGATCGTTTTATGTTTTCTGTATGGCTCGACTATCCTGCATTCCAGGATGAGCTTAACATTGTAAAGCAGACCACTTCCAATCAGCATATAGAGCTCAAACCTGTTATCTCAGGAGCTGAAATCGAGTTTTTTCAGCAGTTAATACGGAAAATTCCCATTAATGACAATGTTGTTCAATATGCGGTGAAGCTTGCCGCCAAAACACGTCCTAATACCGAACATGCTGCCGAGATAACCAATAAATACCTTAAATGGGGGGCAGGTCCGCGGGCTTCGCAATATCTGGTTTTGGGTGCCAAAACCCATGCGGCGTTGCATGGAAAATATTCGCCCGATATCGAAGACGTTCAGTCGGTCGCTGCTGCAATCTTGCGCCATCGGATCATAAAAAACTATAAAGCCGAGGCAGAAAATATCAGTGTCGATGAGATCATCCTAAAACTTCTATAGATGCTGCATAGGGGCAGGAATATTCGTTTTATACCATTTGTCTTCTGGCTGCTCTTTTTTCACCTGCACAGCAATGCTCAGGAGAAAAAAAGAATTGATATTGAACAGGCCGATCGGCTTGCTACCAACGAGCAGATTGTATCGAACGCACAACGACTGCTTGGGAATGTTCGTATACGCCACAACGATATTTTGCTGTATTGCGACAGTGCCTATACCTACACCGGTACCAACAGAGTTGATGCTTTTGGTAATGTCAGGATAAATCAAAACGACACTTTAAATCTTTATGCACGAACCATCAGGTACGATGGAGATGCCGGACATGCCCGTGCTATGGGAAATGTACGATTGGTAAACAAGAAAACCACACTGTATACCGATACCCTTGATTATGATCTTGAGAATAACATTGGATACTACATCCGGTATGGACGAATTGAAGATAGCCTTAACGTGCTTAAAAGTAAGATTGGCCGATACCTTGTAAATGATGACATCATATGGTTTTATCAACAGGTTGAGGGGACCAATAATGACTATATCTTGCTTAGCGATACAGTGCGCTACGATACCGAAAAAGGCATCTTTCATATATACGGATCCACCACCATCAAGGACTCTGTGAACATTATTTATGCCGAATCGGGGTGGTACGATACTAACCTCGGACAGGCCCGGCTGTATAAAAATCCTCACGTTTTTAGCGATACACAGCAACTGAAAGGTGATACTGTCAATTATAACCGGGAATCGGGATATGGCACTGCGGTTGGCAATGTCGAAATTGTTGATTTAGAAAATAATATCGTGGTACGGGGCCACAATGCCTGGTTCGATCAGGAGAGAGAGATGGCTCATATTACTGACTCTGCCTTGCTGATTTTGATCAGTAAACAGGACTCACTTTTCCTGCATGCCGACATCCTTATGACCCTGCCAGATACCCTTGCCGACGATAAGATTATTATCGCTTACCACAATGTTAGATTTTACCGTCACGATATTCAGGGAAAGAGTGATTCACTCATCTACTTTTCCAGAGATTCTACTGTCCAAATGTTTGGACAACCGGTTTTGTGGTCAGACCGGCATCAGTTGGCCGCCGATTACATTGAAATAAGAAGTCGCACTGATGCACCCGATGAGCTTCATTTAAACAACAATGCCTTTATAATATCCCGACAGGATTCAATTATGTTCGATCAGGTAAAAGGTAAAAATATGGTCGGCTATCTTGAGGAAAATAGCCTTCGAACCATTGAGGTTGATGGGAGTGGACAGACAATTTATTACTTAACCGATGCAGGCGAAACCATAGGCCTTAACCGGGCAGAGAGCAGTAAACTTATGCTGAACTTTCAGTCGGGAAAGATTCACAACATAAAGTTTTTATCCATGCCTGAAGGTAAGCTTACCCCTCTTCCTGAATTGCTGGAGGAAGAGCGGCGTTTGCCGGGTTTCGATTGGAAAGAGCAGCTAAGGCCAGTTTCGAGGTACGACATCTATCGGAGGAACTAGACCGCCACTGCTATGCTTTGCGGACTACAGTTCTGCCGAATGGGGTCAACGCGAGAGACATCAATTTAAAATGCTGATTGGCCCATGGTATGCCAACCAAAGTCAGGGTGAGCAGTATCCCAAATAACAAATGGGTAGCTGCAATCCAAAATCCGGCAACAATAATCCATAACAGATTAAATAGGGTAGAAAGACAACCGGGAGCCTGGCCAGTATATTGGATTGATTTATTGAAAGGCCACAGAGCCAACGAAGCAAGTTTAAAGGCTTGTAATCCAAATGGTATTCCCACAACGGTGAGGCACATAATTAACCCCCCAACAACATATTCGATGGTAGTAACCAATCCCCCGAACAGCAACCAAATAATGTTTCCAACCAACCGCATAAAAACTGTTTGTAGTTGATATTAAATGTAGGCAGAAATGAATTTGTTTAAATTGGCATTGGCTAAATTTAAACAAAATTCCTACAGTATTGTTACATGGATGAAACTCTGAAAACATAGTTTAATCCCCCAATAAATGGGACATATCGCATTTGTTTTCCTTTGATAGCCACGTAATATTTCGATGATATTTTTTACATAGTTAATCCCAATAAAGGGCTTGTTTGAAACTTATTTTCTTGTAATTCTCAAAATAAATCTCCGGTAGATAATGAAAGAACGGTTATATTCTATAAAAGACCTGGAGACAATTTCGGGCATTAAGGCCCATACCATTCGGATTTGGGAGAAACGATACAACCTGCTCGATCCATCCCGAACCGATACCAATATTCGCTATTATAGCGATTCGGAACTCCGGAAATTGTTGAATATTTCTTTTTTGGTTAAACATGGCTTTCGAATTTCAAAGGTTTCCAAGTGGGATGAGCAAACCCTTTCCGATACTATAATTTCTCTTGAAAATGGTCATACAGATGTGCACGACTTTCTCGAAAGAATGACGT
>DIUI01000047.1 GCA_002428215.1 Prolixibacteraceae bacterium UBA6162 | reverse complement strand
GTACCAGGATTCGAACCTGGGACCCCCTGCTCCCAAAGCAGGTGCGCTACCGGACTGCGCTACACCCCGAAATATTATCAATACGTTTTAGAACTACTTTATTGGTGTTGACTTTTGGGATTTTCACCCCCATCCATCAGCGACCCGGGACCCTCCCGACATCCTATGTCGGGATGCGCTACCGGACTGCGCTACACCCNNAATATTATCAATACGTTTTAGAACTCAACTTTTTGACTACGACTTATTGGAAAATAAATTCCATCCATCAGAGACCCGGGATATGTACCGGAATGCCTTAAAAGCAAGCTGTGTGCGGAGAGAGGGGGATTCGAACCCCCGGTACGGTTACCCGTACGACAGTTTAGCAAACTGTTGGTTTCAGCCACTCACCCATCTCTCCTTTTGTCAATGAACTTGCAGTAAAACTGCCATTGCGGCTGCAAAGGTATCAAATTTTTCAGTTCTTCAAAATCTTCTTTAAAATTTCAAAACAGCCCATTATTTTCTACCTGTGGACCGCAAAACGACTAATACCGGAGCCTATCTCCTTAACCACAGCAAATTGACCATTTACTTCGAAATTTACAGGTTCTCCATTGAGCAACAGAGTATAGTTGGCCCCGTAATCTGGCAGCCACACTTCGCCCAACGTATTGGCTGGCAACTCTAATTCGAGAGAATATACTTCTTTATTTTTGACCGACACAAAAATATCGCCCCGAGGAGTCGGATGTTGAATCGAGGCCCATTCCAGGCTTGCTGTCTGAGGTTTAATTCTCACCCGGCTAAAGCCGGGTTCCAGGGGCTCTATACCCATCAGCTTTCTGGGTATAAGATTGGCAGGTGCAGCTCCCCATGCGTGGTTCCAATCCTGGTTGGGTTTGTACTTATTATCCCATGCTTCCAGTGAAATGGTTGACCCAACCCTAATCATATTATACCAACTGCGCTCGGCAGTCGAGGTAAGCAGTTGAAGCCCGTAATCGGCAGCACCGGCATCATATACTGCATCGAGCAGAAACTGTGACCCGTAGACACTGCAAGCCATACCTCTTGAACGGACAAATTCCACTACTCTCTCCACATTTGATTCTGGAACCAATCCGAAAGCCAGGGCAAACATATTGGAGTGAAGCGATGCGTGGTGGGTATCCAGACCGTCGGTATAAACACCCCGCTCACTATCGTACAACCTGCTATTGAAGCTATTTCGCAGCCTGTCGGCTGACTTCTGAAAGAATCTCGAATCGTCTTCTTTACCCAATGTCTGAGCCATATTGGACATCAACACCAAAGCCCTGTAATGGAAGGCATTGACCACGGTATTGATGTCGGTGAATACAAAACCATCGGTTTCGCCTCCTTCACCTTTTTCCAGTCCTAGGATTCCCGTATGGGGCCAATCTACTATATCGCGAAGCTCTCCATTGAAATGGATTGATTGCAACACCGAAGGGGTTACCTTTCCGGTACGGGTAGAGATAAAACCCTCTTCATCGGCAAGCGTGACAAGAGTTTTGGCAACAAGATCGGGATAAAAATTTGTGAGCGATTGCTTGTTCCCGGTATACAGATAATCTTCCCAGGCCATCAGCACACTCTGCAAGATCCATTCTGTAGGCCAAGTGGGATTATGGATTAGGTATTCGTGCGAGGCTCTGGCCATGCTGTATTCGCGAGCAACACCATAATGCGATAATTGATTGATTAATGCATCGGCTTCGTAGGGGATACGTTCGCGATCGCCATCGACATAGATGCCGGCAAAAGAGGTTGCCTTTATCGAATACTGACTGAGTTCCCAAACCTGATTGAGGATGGTATCTGAACTGGCAAACCGGGCATCATGGTTGTCGGTGGGATAAAATACCTCCTCGCGTACAATTTGGTGAAGTTCCACCTTAGGACTATAATGCTCAATTTCAACATACCGGAAAGGATATACCTCGCCGATGTATTCCGGCATCAAAATAGCCGCCGGCCTTGTGTTGCGTTCGTCGGGCGGGATGGCAACCAGATAGGTATTCCAGCCGCGATGCAGGGGAACCGAAATTTGTTTGTACCGCCGAGATCCCCCGGGTGCCCTGTCTATGCGGTTATCTTTAAGGACCTCCCCCAAATGAATGGCAACGGTGTCGACGAGCTTATCGGAAAATAGGCGGATGCGAATTCGACCAAAAGCAGCGCGACCAAAATCAGCAAAATGGGAAAGACTATCTAAACGAAAAACTGTATCGGGGGTTGAATCGATTTTCTGCAGAGGATATACCGCTGTAGCATAATCTGTAAGATGATTGGCCATTTTGAATCCCCGTATGGATGACCAGCCTGATTGATTACCATGGTTGTCCCAAACCCTCACTCGCCAGAACAGGATGGCCCCCGGCTCAAGCTTTTGACCATCATATTCGACGTCCAGGGAGCGGTTGCCAGCTATTCTCCCGCTATCCCAGACATCGGCACTCTCAGATTTTAGTAAATCGACGGAAGTAGCTACCTGAATCTGCCATGCAATTTGAAGAGAATTAGGAAGAACCGAATGCATCACCCATCCAAAGTAGGGTATTTGCTGTGCAATTTCGACAAACTGAAACTGCTCCCGATGAACCACTGCTTTATCCAAAGGCGTTTGTACCCAATAGCCGTTTAGATGAACCCGGTCGGCATATTCGAGCATATTGACTGTAAGACGGGTGGGCGGCTCCAAAAGCCGGGCATAGAGACCCTGAGATAAAAGCAGCACAAGTGCCACAAGCAGCGTACGTTTACAATTCCTCATCGCAAATCTTAGTTTAATGGAATATCTCTCATCGGGAGTGAGCAAAAAATAGACACAATGGTTTAATTCGTTGCGGATTTTGCCCGATAAAGCGTGAGCATGATTTCGATTTTGTAATTCACGCAATTTAGTAACTTTAAGGATTGAAAGAAACAACCTCTGAATTCTCAATGGTTAAACCCATCTTTCTTTGAGGCCTTTCGGCGGGGATACACATAAAAAAGTCTGTTATGAATGGATTCGGCAAATCCGGTAAATTAAAAACCTCCTTTTACGAAAAAGAGCTAAAGAAGCTGTTCATTGAATTGGTGAAACTTCAGAACTGGATAAAAAAGGAGCAACTCAAAGTTGTGGTGCTTTTTGAGGGCCGAGATGCTGCTGGAAAAGGTGGTGCCATAAAACGCATTGCGGAGCCACTCAATCCCAGAATATGCAGGGTGGTGGCACTGGGTGTTCCAACCGAAAGAGAAAAGTCACAATGGTATTTTCAACGCTATGCCCAGCATCTTCCGGCAGCAGGAGAGATGGTCCTTTTCGACCGGAGTTGGTACAATCGTGCCGGAGTAGAACGGGTTATGGGATTTTGCTCAGACGACGAATACTGGGAGTTTTTGCGAAGTTGTCCGAGTTTTGAAAGAATGCTTATCCGGTCGGGGATTATTTTGGTTAAGTACTGGTTTTCGGTAAGCGAAGAGGAACAGGAGAAACGGTTTATCAGCCGCATAAAGAATCCCACCAAGCGATGGAAATTTAGTGAAATGGATATAATCTCGCGCGAGAAATGGGTTGAGTATTCCAAAGCCAAAGATGAAATGTTTGCCTATACCGATACCAAACAATCGACCTGGTATGTTGTAGATGGTGATGACAAACTGAGATCGAGACTCAATTGCATTCGCCATTTACTGTCGATGATTCCATACAGTGAAGCAGCATTGCCAATAATTGAACTGGGCCCCAGGCCCAAACAGTCGGGATATGTTAGGTCTCCCATCGAAGATCAGACCTTTGTTCCTGATTTTTATGGTGAAGCCGCCGAAAACAACATTGAGGACCCAAAGTAATTCTAGGATACCGGAGATCGCTATAAGTTATCTAATGGAAGCGAGGCTCCCTACGACCATCTATTCAGAAGATGCCTCCCTTAAATTAGCACGGTAATCGGAAAAGACTTTGGCACGTGAGAGAAAACCAAGGTATTTTCCATTATCGAGAACAGCCAGATTGTATCGGCCAGATTTTTCGAAGCGGGCGGCCACCTCTTCCATGCTGTCGCGGGGCGATACAAAATGTT
>DIUI01000001.1 GCA_002428215.1 Prolixibacteraceae bacterium UBA6162 | reverse complement strand
ATTTTACGACCGCCAAATAGGAGTACTACAATAATGAGAATAATAATTATTTCTTGCGGACCGATAAAGCCGGCTAAAACGAACAAATTCATAACGGTAGATTTATTAATTCAACACAAAAATAGTTTTTTTTTCCACTCATCAACTGAAGCGACATCTTTTTGACCATGAGAGAGATTTTTATTTGAATAGCCGCATTACATCGTTGACATTGGCAAATAAAACGAGACCGAGTAGGATGACCATTCCTGCAATCTGGGCATATTCCATAAATTTTTCGTTGGGTTTCCGTCCCGAAACCATCTCAAATATCAGAAACATTACATGACCTCCATCAAGTGCCGGTATTGGAAGCAGGTTCATTATTGCCAGGATAATAGAAATAAATGCCGTCATCATCCAGAAAGCTTCCCAATTCCAAGTTCCGGGGAAGATGTTGCCAATGGTAATGAACCCGCCGAGCGATTCATAGGCTTTGGTTTCGGGCATCAAAAAGAGCTTGAACTGTTTTAGGTAGTTCTGAGTAGTTTCGACTCCCCGCTCTATGCCTGCTGGTATTGATGCCAGTAATCCATACTGCTTTACCTCTGTATGAAACAGATTGCTTTGTACAATTCGATTCGAAATTCCAAGCATGCCCGATTCTCCAACAGCAACCATAACTTCGGTTTCTTGTGCATCGCGGATCACATTTACTGTTATTGATTTTCCCCGGCTATCAGCAATATAGCGCTGAAACTGGTCCATATAGTCGAAGGTGAGGCCATCGACCCCTGTAATTTTGTCGCCAATAAGCAGCCCTGCATCATTTCCTGCAGACTCTTTAGCAAATCCGCCAATTTCGAAGTCAAAGGGAATACGCATGCTAAACAGGGATCCCGATTTTAAGATAAGCGCAAGGTCTTCGTTCGAAATTCCAACATCTACTTTTTCTCCATTACGCTCCACCTGAACAGTTTTGGCGTTTTCGAGAACAATGGTGGGTATGACTTTACGAAACTCCTCGACCTGTTTGTGGTCGACAGACAGAATTTTGTCGCCGTTACGGAAGCCGATTTTTTCTCCGGTTTCGGTAACTGCAATTCCATAGGTAAGAGAACTGGTGGGTAAATATTCGTCACCCCAGGCGAAAAGCACCCCGGCATATATGACAATGGCAAACAGAAAGTTCATGGATACACCGCCTACCATAATGAGCAGTCGCTGCCAGGCGGGTTTTGACCTGAATTCCCAGGGTTGCGGAGGAAGTTTCATGGCTTCTTTGTCCATCGACTCGTCAATCATACCCGAGATCTTTACATAGCCACCCAGTGGAAGCCAACCTATTCCATATTCGGTATCCCCCTTTTTAAATTTAAAGAGCGAAAACCAAGGGTCGAAAAACAGGTAAAACTTTTCGACGCGGGTTTTAAACAGACGTGCAAAGAAGTAGTGTCCAAATTCGTGAAGGACTACCAAAATCGAAAGACTAAGTAAGAGTTGGGCTGTTTTTACCAGTACTTGTTCCATTAAAATGTTTTGAGTTTATAAACGGTTATCTATCAACAACTGGGTAGCGTCTCTGGTTGTTGTGTTGGTCAAAATAATATCGTCGAGCGTAGGATGTGCTATATAGGTAGCACGCTCAAGTGCGGTTTCAATAATGTCAGACATTTCGAGAAAGCCTATTTTTTGTTGCATAAATGCACATATTACCACTTCGTTGGCTGCATTCAGCACACAAGGCATATTCCCGCCGGTTCGGATTGCATCGAAGGCAAGTGCCAAATTCCGAAAGCTTTTCATATCGGGGGGTTCGAAGGTCAGAGAAGGGTAATCAAGAAAACTGAATCTGGGATAATCGTTGGCGAGCCGAAGAGGAAAGCCAAGCGCATACTGAATGGGAAGTCGCATATCGGGTAGTCCCAGCTGGGCTTTTACAGATCCGTCGCGAAACTGAACAAGGGAATGCACAATTGACTGAGGGTGGACAATCACTTCAATGTTGGAAGGCGATAACCCAAAAAGCCAGTGGGCTTCGATCATCTCAAATCCCTTGTTCATAAGGGTTGCCGAATCGATGGTGATTTTAGTTCCCATATCCCAATTGGGATGTGCAAGGGCATCGGCCGGCTTAATATACAGCAATTCGCTTCGTTTTTTTCCTCTGAAAGGCCCTCCGGAGCAGGTAAGTATAATCTTTTCAAGCGGATTCATATGCTCTCCGGTGAGGCACTGCAAAATGGCCGAATGTTCAGAATCGACCGGTAGTATATCGACCGACTTTTCCCGGGCCATTCGGGTCACAATTTCACCTGCCACCACCAGCGTTTCCTTATTGGCCAGGGCAATCATTTTACCAGCCTCAATAGCTTTTAGTGTTGGAATAAGCCCCGAATATCCAACCATAGCAGTAAGTACTACATCGACTGATGACATTTGCACCACCTGGCCGATGGCATCGCTGCCGGCAAAAACTTTGATGGGCAAATCAGAGAGGGCATCTTTTACAAGGTGGTATTTCTCTTCGTTGCTGATTACAACGGCATTGGGAAGAAAAATTCGGGCCTGTTCAATGAGCAAACCGGTATTGTTGTTGGCGGTGAGCACCTCCACTTCGAATACATCCTTGTTGCTGGCAATCACTTCGAGCGCTTGCTTACCAATGGAGCCTGTAGAACCGAGTATGGCAACACCTCTTTTCATTGGTTAGAATACAATATATTGTTCTGGGTCGATGGGTCTTCCTTCGTGCCAAAGTTCAAAGTGGAGGTGAGGTCCGGTAGTAAGTTCCCCGGTGTTTCCTACAATAGCGATGGCTTCTCCTCCATTCACCCGGTCGCCGCTTTTTTTCAGCAGCGAAGCGTTGTGTTTGTATGCCGATGCCAGATTATTGTCGTGTTGAATGTAAATAACATAACCCGTATCAATGGTATATTCAGCAAAAACTACCGTTCCGCTGAGAACAGCCGAAACCCTTGCGTTGGGCTGGGTAACCAGGTCAATGCCGTAGTGCCCCCTTGTTGCATTAAATTTGTTGGTGATTAATCCGTTAACCGGCTTGAAAAAATGGAGATTTCCGAGATTTCCCATCGGATTTCGCGAGCCTTGCATCGACAAGCTAAGCCGCTCTTCCAATATTTTGTCCTGGAAAATAGAGTCCTGATTGAGTTGGGGAAGATTTCGGACGCTCTGGCGTGTTGAACCTGCAGCTACATTATCGGAGTAGTCGGGCGGCTCTTCGCCCCGCATAATGGCACTGATGGTTTCAAAGAAACGATCGCGTATAACGATCTCCTGTTCAAGTGAATCTACCAGCAGTGCATTTCTGATAAGCATTTCTCTGTATTCTGTTCTTGGATAACCCGGTATGTACTCCCTTAATTGTGTACCGGCGATTAAAAAAATTACCGAAACAATTAGGAACGCCGAAGCGAGACTGATTATGGTAAAAACTTTTATCCTGCTCAGCTTTACGGTCCATACCGACTGGAAGGTCGTATCGTTGTAAATGATGAGACGGTAACGGTTCTTGAGTTTTTGAACTATTTTATCTCTTAAATTGCGTAGCGCCATGGTGATTCCGTTGGAACGCCACAAAATTAGCAAGATTTCAACAAACGGCTGGTATTTAAGCTTTTTTTAGAATGGATAGATAATAGCAGTTGTCCAGCCTGTTTCTTTGCCCTCATCATTGAAGCTGCTTTGGTAGATCTCCATGGGAGAACCCCCCAGCGAAAGCCCACGCTCTTCCATCCATTGCTGAACAGCAGTGTGTCCCAGCTCCAGGTTCTCGAAACCTCCTTCAAAATGGGTAATTGCACAGGTGGTTTCGGGATAAATGCTGGAGTGAATAATGCCTCCTTTCATATCAACAAGGGCTTCTACAGGGTATCCGCATTCAATGTCGACCCGTTCATCGCCAATGGTATGGTATATGGCAAAAGGGTGGCCTATAATAGTGAAATTACCCATTGTGGCTGCCTCAGTCAGTTGCTGATACATCTCGCCCATAAGGTCGTTTAAATTTTCCCATTCAACCTGTCGGCGGATGCTCGCATAAGGAAAAGCATCGATGAGGCCCCGTTCTACCAATTGCATGCCCTGTGCAAAAAACATTTCGGAGGTAACAGTGAGGTTGGTAGCTGCCTTGCTCATATTCTGCCTCTGATTCAGCCAAAAGAATACCGACTTCCATCCCTCTGTCTTGATGGCCATATGCCATACCAATAAAGTAATCTGGTTCGATTCGGTAACATCAAATCTGCTTACGGCAAACTCTTGTTGGGGAAAATCCATGGCAATTTCAACCAATTGATGGGGATTGGAGGTGGTAATCGTAAATCTTTGATCGTACGATTCGCCGGCTGTTTGCTGCCAAAGCACAAATCCACCTCTGCCAACACCTGCATTGCCATAATCTGGTGGAATGCTGTTTGGCTGCCAGGGCGACCAAAGTTCCCAAAAACGCAGGTCGTTCACCTGCGAGAAAACTACGTTTGCAGGAGCCTTGATTTGTCGGGATTGTCTTACTATTAGGGTCTCAGGGAAAAAATATGGGGCAATAATTGCGAAAGCCAGAACAATCCCAAGGATTAAAACAACTCTTTTTTGTTTGCTCATGATGCATTTTTTGGCGGTGTAAATATACAAAAAGCTGAGGCTGTGACGATAGGTTGGGTTTTCTCCGCGGATGTTATGCGAATCCGCGGTAATTGCCCAGTGAGTGAAGTCCCACTCAAAAAATCTTTTAACAAATATTGTATAACTTGTGGAACCATTCCAGGGTAAATAATAGGTGACTTTTATTTAGTTTAAAAAGTTGAAAACCAATTGACTGAAACATGAAAAATGCACTCCTGATTGTTGTAATATTTGCCGGCATCTGGCTTTCCGGCTGCAACAAAGACGGTAATCCCGACGAGCTTTATACCTGGCTCACAGAGAAGACCTGGCGCACCGATACCCTCATTGTGAACGGTTCGGCACCAACAGGTGTTTTGGGAGAACGATTCGAAAAATTCCGGGGTGATGCCCGCTTCAATGAAGATGGTTCCGGAATCTTCGGAAGCTACGAGGGAACCTGGCGTTTTCCCGATAAAACCAGGAAACAACTGGTTATAAGTGCCGACTCTCTCGGTTTTCCGCTTACAACCGATATTGTTGAGCTTAAAGCAAACTCCCTGAAGATAACTACCAGTCTTCCGGATCTTTGGGGTGATGAGGGAACGTTAAACATACGCATTACCTTTCGTCCAAAATGAAGTTGATTGGGCTTATATTGCTCTTGCTAAGCCTGAGTTTTTCGATACCCGCAAAGGCCGATGGGTTTGTGGCGGGTAGAATACTGGAGGGTGATAGTAACAATGGACTTCCCGGTGCTACGGTTACACTCAGAAGGGGTGGTGGAACGGTAGCCGGTGCCGATGGCCGGTATTGGGTCAGATTGCCTGAAGGTAGTCAAACACTCACTTTTCAATTTCTTGGTTATTCAACGGTTTCACAGGTTGTAAATATTGCACCAGGCGATACGGTTTACCTCGATGTAAAACTATTTCCTTCCCTGGCCGAAATTGATCAGGTGGTGGTAAGCGCCAGTCGCATTGAACAGCGGTTGTCGGAGCTCACTGTTTCACTTAGTGTAATTAAGCCCCAATTTCTCGAAAGTGGACATATTAACGATGCTCAGGAGTTAATCAATAAATCGCCCGGAATTGAGGTTCTCGACGGGCAGGCTTCTATCAGGGGTGGGAGTGGTTTTAGCTATGGAGCTGGTAGCCGTGTCCTGGCGCTGATTGACGGTTTGCCGGTAATGGCACCTGATGCAGGAAACATCAGGTGGCAGTTTCTGCCGCTCGACAATATTTCTCAAATTGAAATCATCAAAGGAGCCTCTTCTGTTGCCTACGGTTCATCTGCCTTGAACGGCATTATCAACTTCAGAACCGAAAATGCTTTGCCTCAGCCGGTAACGCGTTTTTTTGTGGAGTCGGGAGTGTTTGACTCTCCTGCCAATCGTGATTGGAAATGGTGGAGTTCTCCCCGCATTTTCAGCAGCGGTTCTGTTTCACATCTCCAGCGTAAGGGAAATACAGATGTTGGTCTGGGGATGTTTTTGCTGAACGAAAACAGCTATCGCACCTATAACGATGATAAGCTTGGGCGTATAAGCCTTAAACTCAAAAGGCGCCACACTTCCAATGAGGGTCTTTCGTATGGCCTCAATCTAAATGGAGGATTGACCGAAAAAACCGATTTTCTGCTTTGGGAGAATGCAACAACCGGAGCCCTACGCCACTCCGAAACCACTGCCAGAGAGCTCAATAGCCTATTTATGGCAGTCGATCCATTCATAACCCTCCTGCGTGAGAACCATCACAGGCACGAACTTAAAGGGAGAATACAACACTCCAATAATCGGTTTCCCGAGGCAGCCGAAAACGAGAGTCAAGCCACCAATTTTTATGCTGAATATCAATATTGGCGGAAGTTTACAGAGCGAATAAGTTTAAATGCAGGTATTTCTGAAAATTACAGTTCAATTGTTTCCAATTTTTATGGTGACCACTCGGCCTTTAATTTGGGTGCTTTTTCACAAATTGATGTCTCTCTGGCCAATCGCCTTAAATTTGTTTCGGGGATTAGGCTTGAGCAAAATATGCTCAACGGTGTGGCCGACAAGCCGGTACCCCTTTTTCGCTCCGGGGTAAATTACCGTTTGCACGACTATACATTCTTGCGGGCATCATTTGGAATGGGTTACCGCTATCCCTCTATTGCCGAGAAGTATGCGGCAACTACACTGGGTTCGGTGCGAATTTTTCCCAGTCCATTAATTGAGTCGGAATCGGGTTGGAACGCCGAACTTGGGATCAAGCAAGGTATTGGCACCCGGTTGGTTAAGGGTCAGGCAGATCTGGCGTTGTTTTATTCTGAAAACCGAAATTTGATTGAATACGAGTTCGGATTGCACATCGATCCATTTGATGGTACCAGCGGTTTCGGATTCAAAGCCTCAAACCTGGAGGCTTCGAGGGTGTATGGCTTGGAGCTGGAGTATGTTTTAACCGGGAAAACCGGACCAATCGAACATCAGATGAGTGGGGGATATGTTTATATGTATCCTGTAGAATTCAACCCAATAACTGGCAAGAACACCGGAACAATGCTGAAATATCGACGCCATCATGCCGGAAGTTTCGGACTGTTCAGCAGTCTTGGCCGTATTGAAACCGGAATACATCTGAACGTGAAATCAAAAATGCTCAATATCGACAGAGTTTTTCTGGCTCCCGAAACCAGAGAGGGTCTGTTGCCCGGATTTTTTGACTATTGGAATAGCCACAGAACGGGCTATCTGATTGCCGATGCGCAGGTAGGCGTTAAAATTACCGATCGCTACAAACTGTCGCTGGTGGTGAAAAATCTCACCAATGTCGAATATATGGGACGCCCGGGCGACATACAGCCGGTAAGAAACTTCAGTGTAAGGATAAGTGGTCGACTTTAAAAAAACAGGCCGGGCAAGATTGCCGGCCTGTATAATCGATGTATTGTAGCCTTATTCCGGAAGTCCGTATTTTTCAAGTACATAATCTATGTCTTTATCTCCACGACCACTCAGATTTATCAGAATTGACTTTTGTGGTTGCTCTTTGGCCAGTTTTAAGGCATAGGCGACAGCATGCGAGCTTTCGAGAGCAGGAATGATACCTTCGAAACGGCTCAGTTCATAAAATGCATCGATCGTTTCCTTGTCGGAAACCGAAGTGTAAGTTACTTTGCCCATATCTTTAAGCATGCTGTGTTCGGGCCCCACACCGGGGTAGTCGAGGCCGCTGGCGCAGCTGTAAACCGGACTGGGTTCTCCGTTTTCGTCCTGCAACAGATAGCATTTAAAGCCGTGAATGATGCCCGGTTTACCCAGCGTCATGGTAGCGGCATGTTCGCCGTACTCCAATGATCTGCCTGCCGGTTCAACCCCATACAGGGTAGTTTCGTTGTCGTCGAAAAATGCTGAGAAGATACCCATTGCGTTGCTTCCACCTCCAACACAAGCCACCACATTGTCGGGCAACTCTCCTGTCATTTCGAGAAACTGTTCGCGGGCTTCAATTCCAACCACGCGCTGGAACTCTCGCACCATCATGGGAAATGGATGAGGTCCAACTACCGATCCAATGCAATAGATCGAATTAATGGGATCTTCGAGATAGGCCATAAAGGCAGAATCGACGGCCTCCTTAAGCGTTTTAAGACCATGGCTGACGGGCACTACCTTGGCGCCCAAAATTTTCATACGAACCACATTGGGGTGTTCTTTTTGCATGTCAACTTCTCCCATGTGTATTTCACATTCAAGACCGAAGTAGGCTGCAGCTGTTGCCAAAGCCACTCCGTGCTGTCCGGCTCCGGTTTCGGCAATAAGCTTCTTCTTTCCAAGCTGTTTTGCCAACAGTGCCTCTCCCATGCAGTGGTTTAACTTGTGGGCACCAGTATGGTTCAGGTCTTCTCTTTTAAGATAGATTCGACCGCCATATTTTTCTGATAATCGGTTGCAGAAGTATACCGGAGTTGGCCTGCCCTGATAATGTTTACGAATGCTGCGTAACTCTGAAATAAAGTTGTGCGATTTGCTGATGTGGTGGTAGGCATCGGCAATTTTTTTCATCTCAATTTCCAGTTGAGGGGGTATAAAGGCGCCGCCATACTCTTTATAGAATCCAGACTCGTCGGGAAAGGTTTTAAAATAGTTGGTAGTAGTTGACATGGTTTTTGGTTTTATCATTAGCGATGCTCAAAGTAAGAGAATTTCTTATAAATATTCTCCACCACGTTTTGATAAAGGGAAGCCGATTTAAAATCTTTGTTGGATAGATCAGGGCTTTTTGCTTAGCCAGGTATATCCATCTATCGATTTTTGGTTGGGGTATCGCAGGCTTACAAGCCATGCTGCCAAAATACTCAATGAGATGCCGGCAAATCCATATAAAAGAAATGAAACGTCAGTGTACTGACGAATCACTACGAGCATAACAACGCCTGCCAAAACCCCGATAAGTGCAGCCCGGCCCGAGATTCTCGGAAAAAAAATACCCATAATGAAAAGTGCTCCCAGGCCGCCGGTAAGCAATCCAAGAAATGTATTGAACTGATCCCACAGCGATGCAATGTTCCAGGTTGCCAGTACCAGGGCGAGACCAATCCCCAATACCCCGGCTAAAATTCCCGAACTCCGCGCAACGGTCATATGGTGCTTGACCGAGCTGTTTTTAAAAAAGATGCTGTAGAAATCGGAGGTCACTACCGCTGCAACCGAGTTGATATTGGAGCTAAGGGTAGACATAGCTGCAGCAAATATTGCTGCAATGAGCAGTCCGGCAAGGCCTGCCGGCATTTGTGCCACGATAAACTGAGGGAAAACCGAGTCGATGTTGGGATTCACAACTGCCATCCGGTCTGGATTGGATGTGTAAAAAGCAAACAGGGCGGTTCCGAGCAGAAAAAATACAATCGATACAGGTACACTCAGGATTCCGTTAAGCCAGAGGCTTCGGGCAGTTGCCTTCTCATCCCGCGTTGTCATATAGCGCTGCACAACGCTCTGGTCGCTGGTATAGGAGATAAGCGTGTTCGAAACACCTCCAATAAGTACCACCCAGAATACCGGTTCTGATAGGCTGAAACGAAAATCGAAGGATTTGAATTTTTGCTGTTCCGATGCGATTTCAATGAAGCCACCCAGGCCACCGTCTACTCCGGATAACATAAAGACCAGGGCAAAGAAGGCTCCTCCGAGCAGGATAAATCCCTGTATTACATCGCCCCATACAACAGCTTCGATGCCTCCGCTGGTACAATAAATTATGGTTACCACTCCCATGATTATTACAGCCCAATAAACGCTGAATCCGGTAACTGCATTAAGGGCAAGGGAAGGAAGAAACAGAACAATAGAGATTCTGCTAATCATAAAGAGGATAAACAAGGATGAGGCAAGCCATCGTACCCAACGGTCGAAACGAATGTCGAGGTAGTGGTAGGCAGTGT
>DIUI01000115.1 GCA_002428215.1 Prolixibacteraceae bacterium UBA6162 | reverse complement strand
ATCGACAATCGCCTTTATCCTCCTGAGTTGGCTGGAAGTCTATACCCCAAGGGTATACCTGTCGAATCTCAGGAAAGGCTGACTGCCCTTATAGTCTCACATAAAGTTGATGTTTGTGTTTTTGCTTACAGCGACGTTCCCAATGAGCATGTAATGCACCTGTCGGCTCGGTGCAATGCTGCCGGAGCTATGTTCTGGCTCATGGGGCCGGCACAAACGCAGCTCAAGAGCCGAAAACCGGTAATATCGGTCTGTGCGACCAGGACAGGAGCCGGAAAAAGTCAGACTTCGAGAAAAATTGTTCGGCTCCTTATGTCGCTTGGTTTAAAGGTAGTCGCCATCAGGCATCCTATGCCTTATGGCGACTTGAATGCTCAAAAGGTGCAACGTTTTGCTGTCTTGGATGATCTCGAAAAACACCACTGCACCATAGAGGAGATCGAGGAGTATGAACCCCACATCGTGCGTGGAAATGTGATTTATGCGGGGGTTGATTACGGTTCAATCCTTCACGCCGCAGAAAATGATCCTGCAGGTTGTGATGTCATTGTTTGGGATGGTGGCAACAACGATTTTTCCTTCTATCGTCCCGATCTTTCCATTGTGGTTGCCGACCCCCACCGGGCGGGTGCGGAGTTGAGTTATTATCCGAGCGAGCTGAATTTCCTGGGAGCCGATGTAATCATAATCAATAAAATAGACACCGCTCATCCGGAAGAGATTGATAAGGTAAGGAAGAACATTTCTCTGCTCAATCCCTCGGCAGTGGTCATTGATGCTGCCAGTCCGGTACAGGCAGATAAGCCCGAATTGCTGCGCGGAAAGCGGGTTTTGGCAGTCGAGGATGGGCCTACTCTAACCCATGGAGAGATGAAGATGGGTGCTGCCGTTGTGGCTTCATTGAAATTTGGTGCTGCTGAGATGGTAGATCCACGTCCCTTTCTGTGCGGCAAGCTCAAAGAAACTTTCCATACCTATCCCGGGATAGGTGCGCTTTTGCCAGCCATGGGGTATTCGCCCGAACAGATTTCCGACCTCGAAGCTACCATCCGCCAAACTCCATGCGATGTTGTGGCCATTGGTACTCCCATTGATCTTTGTCGGCTCATACAAATCGACAAGCCTGTTGTACGCGTTACCTACGATCTTGAGGAGATTGGAAGTCCGAAACTTACGGATGTCCTGAATCGATTTGTGGCTGCTTATGTGAACGTTTAATGCAGATGGTGTCGGGAAAGGGTCTTTAGGTATACTTAACGCCTAAAATTGCTACTTTTGCAGATAGAACAGAATTGGCAAATGGGCAAAAATATTGTTGCATTCGGGGAACTTGTTTGGGATATCTTTCAGGATGGAAAACAGCTTGGTGGAGCGCCCGTGAATTTGGTTTTCCGTGTAAATGCGCTGGGAGATTGCGGACATCTGCTATCACGGGCAGGTAATGATGTTGAGGGGAAGGAAGCATTGAAGCAATTATCCTTCATGGGAATCTCTGACGAGAATGTGCAGCTGGATCCTATTTTCCCCACCGGATCAGCGACAGTGAAGGTTGGCAACGAAGGAAGACCCGATTACATCATTGAACCTGATATGGCCTTTGACCATATTGAGTTTACCTCGTCGGCCCTTCGGCTTGTGCGTGAAGCCGACTGTTTGGTATTTGGCACATTAGTTCAGCGTTATGGGATTTCCAAAAATACGCTGCGCGAATTGCTCAAGGAGGCACCCCTTCCGGTTAAATATCTCGACCTTAAGTTGCGAAAGAATGGATACAACCGACCAATCCTGGAGAGTAGTCTAACTTCTGCGAATATCTTACGGGTTAAGGAGAATGAGTTATACACATTGAAAAGTGAACTCGGATTATTTGAATTCGATACAAAAGCTCTGGCGATGGAGGCTATAAATGAGTTTGACCTCGATTTGGTGCTCGTTACCCAAAGCAAATCGGGCGCAATGGCCATAACCCGTGATGGAGACTTTTATGAGGATCCGGGATATAAGATAGATATGGTGGATACAGTGGGGTCTGGTTCTGCATTTTCGGCTGCCTTCCTGCATGAATTTCTCGAAAACCGAGATATCTATGCCGCGTTGCGCTTTGCCAATGCGGCCGGTGCCATAACCGCAACTACCCATGGTGCCACCACCCGAATTCCAAAATCCGATATTATTGATTTAATGCAAAGGGGAGAACGCCGTTAATTCTTATCTTTAGAAGGCGTTACTAACTAAACCCTTTTGCATTATGGCAACCAATCGAAGAGCTTTCATCCGCACTACCTCGTTGGCTGCGGCCGGCATCAGCAGTATGTCTTCTTTCAAGTCGTCGGCCTTTGCAGGTGTACCATCCGATCAGCTTAACATTGCGCTCATTGGTGTCAGAAATATGGGATTTGGCATCCTTGAGCGCCATCTTGAGATTCCGGGAGTTAAATGTGTTGCATTGTGCGATGTAGACAAACCATTGCTTGAAAGGCGTGCCGCCGACGTTCTCAACCGATATGGTCAAAGGCCAAAACTCTATAGCGATTTCAGAGCCTTGCTCGATAACAGGGAGATTGATGCGGTTATAATTGGCACACCCGACCACTGGCATTGCTTGCAAACTGTGTATGCTTGCGAGGCGGGTAAGGATGTATATGTAGAGAAGCCTATGGCCAACTCCATCGCCGAATGCGACCTCATGGTCAGAGCTGCCCGCAAATACAACCGCATTGTACAGGTTGGGCAACAGCAGCGAAGTGGTCCGGAGTGGCAGGCAGTTAACCGACTGGTCAAGAATGGTACCCTCGGAACCCTCAGAAAGGTGAATATTTGGTGTAATTTTAATTATGGAGTGGGGCAACCCGTTCAGCCGGATCAACCGGTGCCCGAAGGGGTGGATTTTGATATGTGGCTCGGACCGGCCCCACAAAGGAGCTTTAATGCCTCCAGGTTTCACGGTAGTTGGCGAATGTTTTGGGATTATGGTGGTGGACTGCTCACCGATTGGGGAGTGCATCTTATAGATATGGCTTTGTGGTCCAAAGATATTGTGTCGGCACCCACAGTAACACTTGCTTCGGGAGGCAATCTTTCTTTTCCGGGCCATGCGCATGAGACATTCGATACCCAATCGGTAATCTGGCAATACGAAAACCTTCTGGTTACATGGGATCACACTGCCGGTACTGAAAAAGGACCCTGGGATCAGAATTATGGTTTGGCTTTTATAGGCGATAATGCCACGATAGTGGTCAACAGGTCGGGTTACAAAGTAATACCGGAATGGGATAATCGGGCAAGTAGCTTTAAGGCATCCAAAGTAGAGGTCCCCATGAAAGGAGAGAACCACGGCGACCATGTATCCAATTTTATCGACTCTATCCGTTCCAGAAAGGCACCCGTGTGTCCGCCTGAAATCGGTCGGGCTGCTGCAGTTGCAGCCCATACTGCCAATCTTTGTATTCGCTCCGGGGATTATCGGTTAACCTGGGATTCAAAATTGAATCGTTTCAGTGATTCAAGTCGTGCAAATTCCATGCTTCAGCCAGTTTATCGTAAACCCTGGGAGTTGCCTGTATTGTAAAACACAATTTTTTTGGAAACCCTGATCCCATTTTATCAGTTTAAAGGTATATCACAGTCGGGAATCTAGATCGACAAGCTGATGTTTGTGATGTAATGGTTTATCGGTCATTAGGTTCTGTGGGCTCTGCTTTTCTTTAAACTTAATACTCAGCGCTATGAGGACAACTTCGTCGAAACTGGTTAAGGGATTGATTGATAATCTTTGGGGTCAATACCTGCAACGTGTTCCCTACGCTCGCAAATATGCCGATCTGGTCACCGCAAAAGGAGGTCAGGTAGTTCATGATCATTTGGCATTCCGCACCCTGAATACACCCACTGGTGAACAGCCAGCAGGCATTGCCGCCTTGGCTCATATCTTCGAAACCCTTCATTACAAAAGAGCCGGAAAATACAGATTCCCCAATATTCACGTTAATGCTGTTCATCTTGAGCATCCCGATCCTCTGCTTCCCAGAATCTTTATTAGTCAACTCGATGTCGATGCAATGCCCGACTGGGTAAAACAGGTTGTACGCGATACAGTCCACGATGCTCCCTATCTTTTGTCTGAGCAGGCTATTGAGCTAATGAATATTGTGGGTAAAAGTGGCTCAATTACCCAGGAGGCTGCAACTATCCTGGTAGAAGAACTCACAGGTTATTTCAGATTGCCATGGATATTGCCGACTCGCGACAATCTTCTGAATATTAACGATGTATCACAGTATGCTGCATGGACCTTACTGCATGGCAATGCGGTTAACCATTTTGCTGCAAACATAAATCTGCAACAGGTTCCCGAATGGCCGGATATCGAAACTACTATAGGGGTTCTTTCTGAAGCAGGAATACCTTTCAAGGATACGGTGGAGGGCGATCGTAATTCCATACTTCGCCAATCGGCAACGGCTGCGGTTAAAGAGTCGTTTCGACTTAAAGACAGCGATGGCGAATTTCGCGAGTTGGAATGGACCTATGCTTATTATGAGTTTACCGAGAGGGGATTTTACATGTCCGATGAAGGAGAGAAGCTGTTTGGGGGTTTTATTACAGATCAGGCCACTCAGCTTTTCAAAATGACCGAAACGCGCGACAATTAATCAAAGCTACAGCGCATATGCTTAATCCAATCCGATGGGTTATTCGCCAGATACTTCCAGATAGGCGCCAAAGCCAACATTTCCTGCAAATTCAGTGAGTGGCAGAAATCCCGAAATCAATCTGCCCTTCTCTACCCTGATGGGTTCTTTCTGAATTCGTTGGCTGCTGTAATCCGAAAACAGGTGCTGTGGGTTGTAATAGGTCTTAAACATCGCCGACGAACTATCTCCAATATGACGCTCCAAAGCCAGTGATATATGTCCCATGGTATTGCGCCAATTAATTTCAACCACGGGGTGCAAGCTAAGTCTGTTTTCCTGATTTTTATAGATAAGTACATCGATGCCAAGGGGGCCTGTGTACAGCTGCTTTGCAAACAACTCCTGTAATCCCTGAATGTGCCATTGAGGTAGTTGCTGAATCACTTCGTTCGTAAATTCAGCCAATTCAGCGTTTTCGGCATCTGCTCTTTTTCCAAGAAAATTTCCCTGATACTGCCCCTTACTGTTGGTGTAAAAACGCGAGATGCCTGTAAAGGAGACCCCTGTTTCGGACATCTCATAAAGAAACCCCAGGTCGGCAACTTTGTTCAGCAGTGGTTCGGCGATAATGTAGCCCTGTTTTCTCAGCATTCCGTTGGCTTTCTGGATAACCATTTTCCCGGGCGGAAGGTGTGAAATTTGCTGCAATCCCCTTCCGGAGCTACTCCACGGCTGTTTTAGCATTAGTGGATTGAGTTTACAAAGATCTTCAATCTCGGTGGTTGAGTGGCAGATTCGTGGGGTCATCCTCTTTGGAAGAAGGTACGGAATTCGAGCGTTATTCAGTACAAAATGCAATAAAGACAGTGCGCTTTTGCGGGAAAATAGTTCCCGATGCTCCGGCAGCCATCCTGCAACGGGCGAATTGAGAAAACTCGTGAGGCACGAAGGCTTAAGGGGATCGAGTAGTTGGTGAACTGCCGGACTCCACCCCCAGGGTCGCAGTGTTGCTTTTGGTAACCGGAGAAATTCAGGGTTCAACAAGGCTGATTTTAGCTCCATGAATACGGGGATTTGAAATCCAGCATTAAACAGCATTCTGGTGAGTTGTTCAGAGGGCTGCTTTTGGACCAGAATTACATCGGTGGGTTGAGCCAAAAACTGCGGAAGATTGCCCATCGAAATCTCCATCGAAGCGAGCAATTTATTGGGTTGCCAGTATGGTGAACCGTTGGCAATGCTGAATTCGCAAGTGGGATTGTAATAGTACACATCGGGCCGGGCCATTTCTTTGATTTCAGGTAAACACATCGGTAGACGCCGGGAGTGGAATCTCCTTCCAGAAATCAAGAAAGGGAAAAAGAGAAGGCGCGAATTCACGCAGGGGTTCATAGAGTCTCGATGTCATCCGCAGACTTTCCGGCAAAATATGCAGCTCCTGGTCAAACTTGTTGAATACAACAAGCAATATGCTAAGAATCAAGGCTCCCTTTACCAATCCAAAAAAGAGACCTGCCAGACGATTGAGCCATCCAAGGCTAATGGCTTTTATAATTTTGCCTGCAATAGATCCCAATACCGAGGCCGCAATAACCACTGCTATAAATATGCCTATAAAAGCGAATACCGGTAAATATTGAGCGTGTATATCAAAGTGGTTTGTCAGAAGATGGGCAACGAACCCCGAGAAATGGATTGCTGCCCAGATTCCAAGAATTAGGCCAATGAGTGCTGCCAGTTCTTCAATAAAGCCCTTTCTGAAACCTTCGATCATCGATAAAACCAGCACGATAATCAGCAAAATATCGAGATTGTTCATGTCATCCTGTTTTTAATTCCCCCCAACCCCTTTTAAGGAAGTGAAACGTCTAAAAAATTTGCTTAGGTAAACTTTCTGTCCCGGAACGTTCCGAGAGTTTAAAAGTACCAAAATTATTGTGGAAGAATTTGTAATGTTTGAATTTTGATGTTTATGCGGAATTTACAGACTACGCCTGATTTGCAGCTTGCCTGAGTATTTACGCATTGTTATCCCGATTGAATTTCTGATGCAATTGAGATTTGCAGATGAGCTCTGAAAAATGGAACAAAAATGCCTACATTTGAGCAAAAATATTCCCTTTTATGTCACTTTTGAACTCGGTCATCAATTGGCTCAATGTCAAAAGAATCTATCAAATAGAGCTGTATGGAAAATACCCCCATGAGATTCAGCGGGAGGTTTTTTTTAATTTGATACATACAGCTAAAAATACCGAATGGGGTCGTTTGCATAGCTACAGCTCCATAACATCTCTTAAGGATTTTCAGAAAAGGGTGCCCCTTCAGCATTACGATCAAATTCGACCCTGGGTCGACCGGCTGAGAGAAGGTGAAACCGATTTGCTGTGGCCCGGATCGGTGAAGTGGTTTGCCAAATCGTCGGGAACTACCAGCGATAAAAGTAAATACATCCCTGTAACCACCGAATCCCTCGAGGATTGCCACTTTCGGGGAGGGAAAGATGTGCTTGCCCTGTATGTGCGGAACTATCCAGAAACCAAATTGATTTCGGGTAAATCACTCACTTTGGGCGGCAGTACACAAATTAATAATTTCTCCAACAATTCATATTATGGCGATCTTTCGGCCATTCTTATTGAGAATGTTCCCTTCTGGACCGAATTTATCCGGATTCCTGCAGCCGATATTGCCCTGATTGAGGACTTTGAGGAGAAAATTGAGAAAATAATTGAGGCCTCGATAAACGAAAATGTGGTAACCATGGCGGGTGTTCCTTCGTGGTATCTGGTATTGATGAAACGGGTGCTCGAAAAAACAGGAAAGTCCAGTATTTTGGATGTATGGCCCAATTTGGAGTTATTTATCCATGGTGGAGTTAATTTTGGTCCTTACCGCGATCAGTTTGCCGGGTTGATTCCATCTTCAGGAATGCATTATATGGAGACGTACAATGCATCAGAGGGTTTTTTCGCCATTCAGGACAATCCATATACGCAGGATCTGCTACTGATGCTCGACATAGGAATATTTTACGAGTTTATACCAATGTCGCAATGGGGGAGTGAACACCCTGATGTTATTGGCCTCAGCGACATAGAAGTAGGAGAGAACTACGCTCTGGTAATCAGTACCAATGGTGGATTATGGCGTTATATAATCGGAGATACGGTGAAGTTCACCTCGAAAATGCCCTACAAAATTCGTATTACCGGCAGAACGAAACATTTTATCAATGCATTTGGTGAGGAGGTTATTATTGACAATGCTGAGCATGCGCTTCGGAATGCATGCGAAAGGACCGGAGCGATTGTGCATGAATATACCGCCGGACCTGTGTTTATGGGCGTCGAAAACAAGGGAGCCCACGAGTGGATTATAGAGTTCGATAAGGAACCCTCGTCGCTTGAGCAATTCGTTGCGTGTCTCGACACTACACTTAAGTCCATTAATTCGGATTACGAGGCCAAACGACATAAGGATATTACCCTCGAAAAACCCAAGGTTGTAGTGGCCCCGCAGGGAACTTTTTACGAATGGATGAAGCAGCGGGGTAAGATTGGAGGTCAGAACAAAATTCCCCGCCTCTCGAACGATCGACAGTATCTCGACCCCTTACTGAGTTTGCTGAAGCGGGAATAACAATTAAATTTATACAACTTTTAAAACACCTGAATATGCATATTGCGGTCGCCGGAAATATTGGAGCGGGAAAAACCACACTCACCGAGTTGTTGTCGAAACATTACAACTGGATTCCCAATTACGAAGATGTAGACGACAACCCCTATCTTAACGATTTCTACAACGACATGCAGCGTTGGTCATTTAATCTTCAGATTTACTTTCTGAATTCCCGGTTTAAGCAGATAATCGATATCCGCAAGTCTGGGAGAACTACTATTCAGGATCGCACAATATATGAAGATGCGGAGATATTTGCTCCCAACCTGCATGCGATGGGTTTGATGAGTACCCGCGACTTTAACAACTACAAATCGTTGTTTTTGTTGATGTCAGGTCTGATTCAGCCTCCCGACCTGTTGATTTACCTCAGGGCATCGATCCCTACCCTGGTTAACCAAATCCAGAAACGTGGCCGCGAATATGAAAACTCAATCCGTATCGATTATCTGCGTCAGTTGCACGATCGGTATGAGAATTGGATTAAGGGTTACAGTCTTGGTAAACTGCTGGTTATAAACGTAGATGATCTAAATTTTGTAACCAACAAGGAAAACCTTTCAAACGTCATCAATAAAATCGACGCCCAAATTCACGGTCTCTTTTAGTCAGATCTCAATGACCGTAAAACTGTCAGCATCGTCTTTTCTTAGGAGAAATTATTAAGGTTTGAGGCACGCTTCGACCTCCTTCAGGAGCGCAGGCCAGCAACTGGATGGAATTCTTGCTCCCATGGATTCAACAGTTTTTGAAGACACCAGCGATGCAATAGTACCGCATTGTGCGAGGGAAGCACCCTTCGATAACCCATAAAGGAATCCTGCGGCATAATTGTCGCCTGCACCGGTTGTGTCAACCGCCTTTGTGGGAACGGGGGCTATCTTGACCACTTCGGTGCCCCTTTGTGCCATCGATCCCTGTTTACCCAATTTAACTACCGCGAGTTCGCATAACGACGCCATTTGACTCAAAGCATGCTCTGGTTTTAGCCCGGTAAAGGAAAATGCCTCTTCTTCATTGGCAAAGAGAATGTCAACATACTCTTCAACAATCCGTTTCAGAAACCCGAGGTTTTGATCGACAACATTATAACTTGCCATATCGATGGCTGTCTTTAATCCGCATGCTTTTGCGGTTTTGAATATGGATTCAATCAGCGCATGGTTCTGAACTAAATAGCCCTCAACATACACGAGGTCGTATCCGCTCATCATCGCTGCGTTAACCTCACCACTCTCCATCCCAATGGCTGCTCCAAGATAGGTTGCCATAGTGCGCTCAGAGTCTGGACTTACCAATGCCATTACCCTTCCGGTATCTTCCTTGCCTAATGTCAGGAAGGTCTCGATTCCAAATTGAATAAGCTCATCCTTAAACCTGTGCCCCAGCTCATCGTCGCCAATCTTTCCGGCAAAGGCGCAATTACCGCCAAGACTGGCAAAAGAATGAATTGTGTTGGCTGCTGATCCACCCGCTGTTATTTCCTTTGGGAAATTGGCTGTCGCTTGGTATATTGCCGAAGAAAGATGCTGGTCGACAAGCGTCATGCTTCCCCGTGGTAAATTGAATTGATGCAAAAGGGCGTCATCGGAAATAGGTACCATAATGTCCATAAGGGCATTCCCGAAGCCCAGAATATTAATTGAAGGGGAGTTGTGATTTTCACTCATTGGCTAAACTCTTATAAAGAGTGCAAAGTTACAAGAAAGTTTTATTCCAAACCTATCGCCTAAAGTGTGTGATGTGTATGGCAGATGTGAAATTTTCGATATAGGTTAAACCAATAGAGTTAATTTTTATCCAAATATTTATCAAACAACACTTTAAATCTTGGTTATGACTAAATCTTCTCTACTTGTTAGGTTCTTTTTTGCAACACTAACATTTATGTTGTTTCAAGGGGGACTTTCGGCCCAGTCTGTGGCTGAATCGAGCTGGCCACAGTGGCGTGGTCCTATTCATACCGGATCGGCCCGGTTTGGCAATCCTCCTGTCGATTTTGCTACCGATGGTTACCTTAAATGGAAGATTGAAATACCCGGACGAGGACATGCAACTCCTGTGGTCTGGGGTGATAAAATTGTTGTGCTTACAGCGGTAGCTACCGATGAGAAACCTGCCAGCGGACCAACTGCTGCGGGTAATTCTATGGCTCCCAGTGTTGCAGAAACACTCCTCGAATACAGGGTTTTACTCATCGATCGCCACAGCGGAAAGGTAATTTGGGACCGAAGTGTTGCCCGTGAGCTGCCACACGAAGGCACTCATGAACTTGGAAGCTGGGCATCGAACTCTCCAGCTACCGATGGGGAACATATTTTTGCCTACTTTGGATCGCGCGGGTTGTACTGCCTCGATTTTGAAGGAAATGTTCTTTGGCAAAAGCGTTTTGGTCAGTCGCAAAAACACATGAGTTTTGGCGAGGGTGACTCTCCGTTTTTATATGGCGACCGAATTTTTGTATTGTGGGACCACCAGGGAGAATCTTTTATTGTAGCCCTTAACAAAACTACAGGAGAGGAGATTTGGCGGGCCGATCGCGATGAGGTTACCTCATGGTCGTCACCCCTGGTTGTGGAAGTTAATGGAAAGTTGCAGGTAGTAACCAATGCTCCTAATCAGGTACGCAGTTACGATTTCGAAACTGGTGAAGTGTTGTGGTACAGTACCGGCATGACCCGAAATGTAATTCCAAATCCGCTTTATGCCGATGGAATTCTGTATGTTATGAGTGGATTCAGAGGGAGTGCCCTACAGGCTATTGATATTGCAAAAGCTACAGGAGATATCACCAACTCTGATGCAATTCTCTGGACCTATAATCAGGACACCCCCTATACTCCCAATCCGGTTCTTCTTGCCGGCAAACTCTATTTTTTGCGCGTCAACAATGGATTTCTTACCTGTCTGGATGCTAAAACCGGCGAGGTTTACTATTCGAAGGAGAACATTCCCGGGATAAGCACCCTGTTTTCGTCACCCACAGGGGTCGCCGACAGGATTTATATTGCTGCAAAAGGAGCGGTAACAGTAATCAAAGCTTCGCAAAAATTCGAAGTATTGGCTGCCAATCCGCTCGACGACGACTTTCACGCCTCTCCGGTTGTGGTAGGGAATGAAATAATTTTGCGGGGATTTGATGCACTGTATAACTATTCCCGCCGGGAATGAAAACTGTAATAAGCTCAAATCATCCGAATGGGCGGCTGAATCAAATAGGGTCAATAGAATAGATCTTGCTCCTAAGGTAGAATTGCTTCCCTTTGGGAAGTGCTGCGAGGACATTACTGAATTTTTGACCCAAAAGGCAAAATAAATCGAAATGGCTATTAATCCTTTTATAAATAGATGAGTCCAACAAGTTCAGAGATGTTGATCTCTTCATAAGTTTGTTTAGTTTGGTTAAAGGGTACTTTCTTAAATGAGAGTACCCTTTTTGCAATTAGTGCAGTCTTATATTGGGTGCATTTGCCAGCAGGTAAGCTTCGGCTTCCACCGACCACAACCCCTTTGTTTTTGATACAATGGCTGCAAGTTCTGCATATAGCGGATTGGATTTTCCTACTATTTCAAAATCTGCAATGGCAGTAAGCGGCAGCTCCTTGTGGGTGTAGATTAATTTTTTCCCTCCGGGTATTGACGGCAAATTCAGGGTAGTATCAATCACTGCGTTCAATCCGCCTATGTGGGTAATCAACCCGGCTGGATCAAGCCCTTTGGCCATAATGTCGAGTGCCTCAACCATATCGTCGTTGTTGCCTCCAGAGGTGCCCACAACGTGGGTGGATCCATAGTGTACGTTGTAAAAATTCATTTTTGCCGAGAAGTTTGGGTCAGAAGGACCGGCAAAGAAATTAAGACATCCGTCGTTGGCAAGTATGGCATCGGCCTGTTCGATAACAAGCGGAACAGGAGCAAAAACAAAAACATCGTCGAAGCCCTCACCACCCGACAATTCTTTTAATCGCTCCACTGCGATGTTATCTTCTGCTGTGTTAAGATATATAAGCTCTATGCCATGCTCCGCTGCCCAGACAGGTGGAAAGATTATGGCGGCCCTGTCGAGTCGTGATTGATCAATATCCGTAACTACAAGGAGTGATGGCTTGCGATCAGTCCGGTTAACTACGAAGTTAATCGCTGCAAGTCCCATCGGCCCAACCCCTGCAAGTATTGCCATTTTGCCTCCATCTATGATTTCCATCTGGTGCAGGTACGAGCCTGGTTTGGTGTGATAATTGGCATGCATGGCCCCAATTACACAAGAGAGTGGTTCGGCAAGTGAGGCGGGGTAGAATCCTTCGCCATCGTATACCAACAAGCAATCTTGTAACAGTACATCTTTGGGTATAATAACATAAGTAGCATCTCCCCCAATAAAAGGATAACTGTATCCCGGTGCGCTTAAGACCCCTACTGGCCCCTCGGGGTAGTAAATTGCAGGCTGGATGGAGTACTTTTGGCCCACGCTGAATTTGTGTCTCCAGTTGGCCCCAACCTCAACAATTTCGCCACTGAATTCATGACCAATGATTACAGGGTTATCTTTCAGATTTTCGGGTATGCGTTTATGGTCGCTGCCCTGATGCGCAGCCTTATATGACGACATACAGATACTGTCGGAAACTACCCGGGCGAGTATCTCATCGTCCGTAATTTTTGGCAATTCGAAGGTTTCGAGCCTTAAATCCTCTTTCCCATATAGTCTTACTGCGGTGGTTTTCATATCAATATTGGTAAATTAAATAATTAATTGGCCATTCATGATTCTTTGCTAGCTAAGCATCTCCTGTCCTCCTGTTACCGGAATAGCCTGTCCGGTTTCATACTCCTGCTCGATGGCATACAGGATGGCCTTTGCCACGTCTCCGGGGGTACAGCCTCTGCCGGCGGGCACCTGCGCTTCATAGTGTTTGCGCACATCCTCCAGATTGGTTGCTCCCGGAATCTTTCCTGCTTTAAGGTATTGCACAAAAAGACCATTTTCTGGATCAGACCATAATGGTCCGTCGAAATAGTTCCCGGGGCAGATGGCATTTACTTTTATATTAAACGGCATTAATTCCAGCGCAAAGGATTGTGTAAGGCCTATTCCTCCGAATTTTCCTCCTGCATAAGCGAAATTCTTCCGGCTGCCTTTCAGCCCCGACTTACTGTTGATTTGAAGAATGTCAGTGAAATACCCGGGTCGATACTTCTGCTGAATCTGCATTACAGCCGACACATATTTCGCTCCGTAAAAGAATGCATTGTAATTGATTCTTGTCATTCTGTCGAAAGTCTCAGGAGTCATCTCATCCAGACCACCGGCAACTAGAATGCCTGCATTTGAAATGAATGCATCAATCCCTCCAAAGTAACCGACAGTTGTTTCGACCATTATTTTCACAGATTCCGGATCTCCCACATCGGTAATTACAAATTCTGCCTTATTGGGCTTCCCTTTCTCATTGAGGCTTTTTGCCAAAGCTTCGCCTTTCTCGCGATTCAAATCGGCCACTACTATGTTGGCCCCCTCAATGAACAGCGCTTCTGCAATACCAGCCCCAAAACCCTGAGCGCCACCGGTAATGAGTACTATTTTTCCACCAACCCTGCCTGTTGCGCGGCTGCCTGTCGATACCTTTTTCCGATAATTTTCCACTTCCCATTGTTCAATAAATGAGATCTGTTCAGAAGTCATCGGATGGGGTCCCCCAAAGCTATAGCTATGGGCGGCTATCTGAGTAAAATCAACTACAAGGTCCTGCAGGTAGTCGAGTGACTGTGCAGTATCATCAATGGCAATTACCCCTTCTCCCTGTATGAAAATAAGTTTTGGCAAAACGCCTTTTTTTTGCCGATAACTCTGTAATGCTTGCCCGACTTGTGCGATGAGGGCCTCGCAATTCCCGACTTTGGACAGGTAAAGGTATTCGGACTGACAATACACCATTTGGTCGGGAGTGAACGGGAATGCAATCGATTGAAAATTAGTTTCACTCTCCACAAACTGCATCAGCAAAGGATTGGTGAAAGCCCTTGCAAGCTTTACCTCATTGTCCGATAGCAACATCCGGATTGCCGGAATGGCCTGGGTCAACAAACCGGATACCGGCTGCGACTGAATGGAAGCGATGCTCGACAATCTGGATTGTATGGTGGTTTCAATTCCAGCGTAGAGTCCCTCAATTTCGGCTGTTGTATTGGCTGCCACAAACACTCCGTGGTTCTGAATGAAAACCACCTGCGGGTCGCGACCATTTTGTGACCGGTAGGCGAGAATTTCGCCCTCTATAATTTTGAACAACACAAACCCCGGATCGGAATATGGGACGTAAATTGCTTTGTCTCCAAACAGCTCTCTTGTAGTCTTTTCAGCCTCTTTGCTGCAAAGCATTGCATTTACAATCGTAGGATGTGTATGCACCACAAAGGTGTATCCAAACAGATTGTGCAGGGAGGTTTCAACTGAAGGTCGCAGGGGCGACGTGGGATCGGTTTTGCAGGCAAGCAGGCTGTTTTTTACTTCCTCCTCCCTCTGAACAGGATCGTCGGAGAAGCTTTTCGCCGAAAGCTGGTCAAGTCTCTTTCTGTCCATACTACAAAAACCTTCGGGTGTTATGGTGGCCAGACTTATACCACTGGCCTTAATGTATAGGTGATCTGAATCTTTCCACGAAGTGTTGCCTCCTCCGGCGATAACAAACTTCTTTTGCCGGCCAAACGACTGCGAGATGGTGGTTAGCTCCTGTAATGCTGTGTTCATGGTTTACTGGTTTGTAAATTGATCTATAACTTGTCGTCCGATGGACTCCAGTTCTGCAAAACGCTCTTTCGTTGGTTGGGTTTTGACCGGAAAGCCGGGTAGGCCTCTTTGGGTAAGGTACTGATGGGCCGCAATAATGGCAGCACCCCTGGCATTCTCTTCGGTCAAAGCGCTATCCAGGGGCACCTTGCCTCTGCATGAAACCGTTAATTCTTCGAGAAGTGGCGTGTTGTGTTCTGTGCCGAAAGTGATTGTGAAATTTCGGTCCGAAAAATAGTGAACAAACCTTTTCACGGCTTCAAAATCATTCCTGCCGGGAATAAGCTCAACCATAAATATATTTTTCTCAGCCAAGGTATTGGCCATGGCTTCAAAATTGGCTTCAAAGTCGGTGTAGTTGCCTGCATTGTCGTCGAGAAGAACGGGATAACAAGGTATCCCCCCGGCATCGATAATCAGTTCCATAACCTCATTTAAACTCAGAAAAGCCTGCTCATTTTCGGCAACATAGGCCGGACCTCCGGCTTTCAGCATGCGGTTGCGAATCTCGTTCTCGAGCGCAGCATGGTTCATTGTGTCGCTAACAGGAGTTATACCCGAGAAAAGTTGGGTGTATAGCTGTTTTCTGACGGTCGGGTCCGTAGCTAAAATCTCCATCTCCTGCCGAAGTGCGGTAGCGATATGTCTCTCCCTGAGGAGATTTCGCGCCAGGTCATTCTTTATTTTCCCGGCCTCCAAGTGGATGTTAATTCCAGATTGTTGCAGATGTAGGTTCAGCTTTTCAATCATGGCAAAGGTTTGCAGATTGCTTTCCTGCTGCACCTTCTGCAGGATCGCAGCCGAGGCCTCACTCATCTTTGTGGGAAATTGCAGGCCTTTGCCGCTTAAATAGGTGCGACCCGGATTCTGTGGGTCATTGATGCGGATGTTGGCTTGCTGTTCCTCCTTCTGAAGAGCCATGAATTCGATATTGAAAAGCGGAAATATTCGATACTTCTTTGCTAGTACGGCAAATTCGGGGTACCCGTCGGTTGTGTAAAAGTCGTTGATTCCCAGTACAGATATGCCCTCTGTTTGAGCCATCATGAAAGGTTGCTCAATGTCGGTAAAAGCGCTGTAGGAGTGAGGAGTATGGATATGGGCGTTCACTTTGGGATGGTTTTTAGATCCTTCCCGGGAGCCTGCCGTGAGTTCGAAGTTGTATAGGTTCATGGATTGAATTTGTTGTGTAATCTTTGCAAAATTACCATTTTGAAGCAAATGGGATGGCTGTTTTTCAGTATAGTCTGTTCTTTAAATCTATCACCGAACCCTCTGTAGAAATCATTTAATGAATTGAAAATTAAGTTAGTGATGAGTTTGCTAGCACGGGTTTGGTTCGGCTTAAAGCTGTAAAAACTGTTAATGGTGGTGCTTGCAAACGAATATTCTATAATTTCGCGTACTGAATCAACTTTTCGTTCCCGGTTTGGAATGGAAGGAAATTTTGAATTGAAGCGCATGATTAGAAAATCATTCATACAGATGTCCATTCGTTGCATCGCAATACTTTTTTTCTTTATAGTGGGCACCGGCAAATTCGCTTATGCCCTTTCCGACACACTTGAAGTATACACCCCGTCCGTTGAACTCTTTACTGATACGCTCGATATAGGTCCTGACTTTATCATTACCGATAATGATCAGGTTCCGGCCGAAGGAGAATTGCCTGCTTTTGCAGAAATGCTGAATCAGTTTGTTGTTCCTTTCCGTGGTAATGTTGTGAGCAAGTTTGGAATGCGTCGTGGCCGGATGCATACCGGCACCGATATAAAACTCAACCTGGGCGATACAGTGGTTGCCGCCTACCAGGGTGTTGTAAGCCGGTCCCAAACCTATTATGCTTATGGCAAGCTGGTGATAATTGACCATCCTTATGGGTTGCAAACGTATTATGCCCATCTTTCTGATTTGCTGGTCAAGGTAGGTGATACCATTTCTGTTGGACAAACTATTGGTCTTGGTGGCCGAACCGGCCGTGCGACGGGCACTCACCTCCATTTCGAAATCAGGGAAAATGGCAAGGCCTATAATCCTGAACTTATCTTTGATTTTGAACAGAGCTTTATTAAGTCTGAGATTGAAGGTAAGGAGATGATTGCCGAGCTGGTGAGCAAACCAAAAACCGGCACCAAATATGTCCGCGACATGGATGGAACTCCGGATACCTACAAAATTCGCCAGGGGGATACCCTTTCGGCCATTGCCCGGCAGTTTCAGGTTACCGTTAATGAACTGTGTGAGCTCAATAACCTTACTACCCGTTCGATATTGCGGATAGGGATGGTGATAAGAATCTATTAAATCCCCGAGGCATTCCATTCTAATTGCTTTGATTCGCTCCAGTCGTTTACTGGGGTATAGCCCTCCAGAGGGATTATTCGCGTATGGATAGCATCGAGAAACCATGTGGCTTGTGGGAAGAAATACTCTTCGAGCTCATAAGCAGGGGTAATCCAATTTCGTGAGCCCAATACCACAGGTGGTGCATCCAGCAGGTCGAATGCCAGCTCTGTAATGGTTGATGCCAATTCGCGTAAAAAGGAGCCTCTGGCTGAGGCGTCTCCGGCGATTATGATTTTCCCCGTTTTGCTGATTGAATCTATTACGGGTTTATAGTTAAATGGCACCAGCGAGCGTGCATCAATTACTTCGGCCGATAACCCAAACTCGTTTTGGAGTCGTTCTGCCGCCTCAATCGCCCTGTAGAGGGTAGCTCCAACGGTGAGAAATGTGATATCGTTTCCAGCTCGTTTTATGTCGGGTTCTCCCAATGGAATTTCGTAATAGCCTGTGGGAACGCCCTCCTTATGAAACATCTCTCCGATATCGTATAGCCGCTGACTTTCGAAAAATACCACAGGATCGGTACCCTGCAGTGCTGCATTCATAAGTCCTTTGGCATCGTAGGGTGTGGCCGGGAATACAACCTTTAATCCGGGGATATGGGTAACCAAAGTCGACCAATCCTGAGAGTGTTGTGCTCCATATTTCGATCCGATAGAAACCCTAAGAACAACCGGCATTTTAATAACATTACCACTCATGGCCTGCCATTTGGGCAATTGATTAAACACTTCATCGCCTGCGCGACCCAGAAAATCGGCATACATAATTTCGGGTATTACCCTTCCTCCGCACATCGCATAACCAATGGCCGTTCCTACAATCGCCCCTTCGGCAATTGGGGAATTAAAGAGCCTATGATAAGGAAGCGCCTCGGTAAGTCCCCGATAAACTGCAAAAGCTCCCCCCCAGTCGCGGTTTTCTTCACCATAGGCTATCAGGGTAGGGTCTTTGTAAAACCGGTCTATAATCGCCTCAAAAATGCCATCGCGCAAAACATAGTTTTTGATTTTGGAGTGGGGTTTGCCTGTCTCGTCGAAGGCATAGCGCTCTTTTGTTGCGAGTTGTTTAACCCTTGGATTTTCTGGCAGGGGATGGTTTGTATCAGGCAGACGCTCTTCCATCCGGTCGATGCTTTGGTTCGAAAACATCATTTCTCCAATGGTATCGGGCCGCGATGTTAGATTCATATAAGGTGATATCTGTGGGTCGATGGCCAATTTCAGGGTGTTGGTAACCTCTTCCACAATTCCATCTCTCAAACTATCGAGGAAAGCCTCTGTAGCAACCCCGGTTTGGGTTAGCTGTTGTTTAAACCAGGCAATGGAATCGACAGCCTCCCACGCCTCTACCTCCTCTTTCGATCGGTAAGATGAAGCATCGGAGGGTGAATGCCCGCTATAGCGGTAAGTTAGAACATCGAGCAGAACCGGACCTTTTCCTGCTTCCAGAATTGTACGCTTTCTTTGGTAGGCATCGATAACTGCGAGCGGATTGTATCCATCGATCCTTTCGGCATGCATCTGGTCGGTATTTACTCCGGCCCCTAAACGGGCAGCAATGCCGTACCCCATGGTTTCACCGCTGGTTTGGCCACCCATGCCGTACTGATTGTTCATGATATTGATGATGAGCGGCAACCCTCCCTTGTGGGCATCGTCCCACAACTGCGAAAACTGATCCATAGTGGCAAAGGAAATTCCTTCCCAAACAGGCCCGCATGCCAATGAAGCATCACCAATGTTGGCCACAACGATTCCAGGTTTGAGGTTTACCTTTTTAAACAGTGCTGCACCAACGGCAATATCACCCGATCCTCCTACAATGGCATTGTTTGGGTAGACTCCAAATGGGGTAAAAAAGGCATGCATTGAGCCACCCAGTCCTCTGTTAAAACCGGTTTCCCGTGCAAAAATCTCAGCGAGTGTGCCGTACAATAGAAATTTTACAGCCAGCTCCCTGATACTCCCCTGGTGTGTTGCAGCCACAGGTGCCAGTGTGGCCCCTTTAAAATGGCCCTCCATAACCTGCATCAGTGTAATTTCGTCCATTTGTTGAATGGCCGAAAGTCCTTTGGCCAGAATTTCACCATGACTTCTGTGCGATCCGAAAATAAAATCGCTGGCCGATAGTGTATAGGCCATGCCTACTGCGGCAGCCTCCTGTCCAATCGAAAGATGCGCAGGTCCGGGATGGTTGTATTCCACCCCATGGTATACTCCTCTAATTTTAATCAGATTGAGCATAGTTTCGAACTCTCTAATAATGACCATATCCCTATAGATCCGGATAAGCTCATTGTCACTAAAGTTCTGCCTTTCCTGAGCAAAACTTTTGTTGTACTGGTTGACAGGAATTGGGTTGAAGGTGATATTGCCCGCTTTGCGAACATCTGCAGGGTTTATGAATTGCGACTTTGGCATGGCTTAAGGATTTGCAATGTGGTTAAAAGCTGGATTTGTACTGGTTAAATTCCGGTCGATAACTGCTCTATTTCACGAACAACCGATGCAAGGAATCGCGATGCCTCGCCCCCGTCGAGTGCCCGGTGGTCGTAGGTAAGCGACAGTCCAATCTG